>JBASLQ010000473.1:0-1574 GCA_049656425.1 Sedimentibacter sp. | reverse complement strand
TCATAAACTAATTATATACCAATTTTATTGGAATTTCAAGGGTTTTACCTATTTTTTTTGCTTATTTTCTGCTGTTTTTTTTCTTTATTTCCTTTAGTCGTAAATATTTAATTATTTCTCTTTTTGTGTTGGGAAATCGTTGCTTTTGTTCTTTTTTATGTCTATTTATTTTTTTATTATTTTTTATCCATTGCTATTACTTGTTTAGGGACATCGAAATTAATTCATATGAGTTTGAAGTTCTTTTTTTATATAAAATGAATATTATTTAATTAGAACAATTGTTAAAGGAGGTATGGTATGAGAATAGGTAAATTGCTCCGGTATTCTCTTTATTTATTGGTTATGACACTAGCTTTATTTTTTATTCTTACAATATACATATATTATTTTTCTAATAAACCATCAGTAGAAATTGCTTACAGTTTTATAGTGCCTGTTTGCATGTTCATTGTATCATTGTTTTATTCAAGGAAAGTTCATGAAAAAGGTTTATTGAGAGGAATTGAAATTTGGGTTGTTTATTTTGCCATAGTGTTGCTTATGAAAGTATTATTTAACTATGCTGAAGAAATAAACATATTGCAGCATGTATTTTACCTTCCTGTTTCAGTGCTTGGAGGTGTTTTAGGAGTAAATATGAAACAAAGAATGGTTACAAGGTAAAATGTTTTAAATAATTTTAAATAATTTAAATTAAAAAAATGCTTTAAAAAAATCTCCAAAAATGCTATAATTTATAAAGCTTATAAGGAGGTTCAAATATGATACATATAAAAACACTTAATAAAACAAAATTAACAGATAATATTAGCGTTAAAGGATGCGGAGAATGCCAAACTTCATGTCAATCTGCATGCAAAACTTCTTGTACTGTAGGAAATCAAAAGTGCGAGAATAAATAATAGTAGTGGCTAAGCCACTACTTTTTATATTATAGGAAAAATCGGAGGAAAGAATGATACACATATTTAAATTAGATAACATGTATTTTGCAATTGACACAAACAGTGGGCTGGTACATGTTGTTGATGAAATCATATATGATTTATTAACAGATGAAAATTTTAAAAGTGAAGATAAAGTTCAAGAAATTAAAAACAAATATGGTAAAGAAACTATTGAGGAAGCTGTTTCCGAAATCAATTATCTTATTGTAAACAAAATGCTATATACTGAAAACAATGATGTGAAAAGTAAAATTAAACCTGCAATTAAGGCAATGTGCTTAAATATGACTCATGACTGTAATTTGAGATGTGAATATTGCTTTGCGTCCCAAGGAAGTTACAATGGTGCAAGAGAATATTTAAGCTATGAAACAGGCAAGAAGGCATTTGATTTTTTAGTTAAAAATTCAGGTTCAAGAGTAAACTTAGAAGTGGATTTCTTTGGCGGAGAGCCATTAATGAATTTTGAAAATATTAAAAAACTTGTTGATTATGCAAGAAGCTTAGAAAAAGAATACAACAAACATTTTAGATTTACGACTACAACTAACGGTGTGCTTTTAGATGATGAAAAAATTGATTATTTAAATGCAAATATGGACAATGTTGTATTAAGCCTTGATG
>JBASLQ010000472.1:0-3284 GCA_049656425.1 Sedimentibacter sp. | reverse complement strand
AGCTATTGCAAAACTGTCATTATTCATATATTTGTTACTCAGTTGTATCTAAAACTTGTGGTTCATCGTTTACAGATACTGATTCTTTCTTTGATGATAATAAGAAATGAAGAATTATGCCTACGGCTAAACCCCATGCAGCACTCTTTGCGACAATAATTGTCCCCATAACACCTGCAATACCTTTATCCATCTCAGTATTGCACATATCCATTGCAAGTCTAGTACATATATATCCTTGAACTAACAGTGTAAGAGATAATGCCACAGGAAGTACCGGTTGCACTAATGTTACTACTGGTATTGTAGCAACAGCTATCATTGTAGTCCAACGGAATGTTCCCATACCACCAACAAGTGAATCCATAGCTTCCCTTCCATCCTTAAATCTCTGTGAAATGGAAGCTGTTACAGCAGCCCATAATGGTCCGCTCAATTGAGTATAAGGAGATATAAAAGCTTGGATTAAGTTTCTAATACCACTTATTAAGTTTGATCTATTTGCATTAAAATCAATATGTTCATCTTTTCTTACTTCATCAGCCTCTCTTATTAATGATTCACTTGTTACAAAATCACCAAAAGCTATAATATATGCCATTGCTGCCATAGGTAATGCTTGTATGAATACACCCATACTTGGAAATCCTACGCTGAATGGACTGACTGCTCTAATGACACCTGCAAAATCAGGAAATTTGAAAAATGTTCCAATTTCTATATTAGGTATAGGCAATTCCCCGGCAATAGGTCCTACCACAATAGCAATTGCTATTGCAGGCAACATTCCATATTTACCTAAAGCATTTGCGAATTTGTTTTTCTTTCTTAAATTTCTGAATTTTTGAGAAAACAATAAATAAAAAGCTACCAGAACACCTATTGTCACAGCAATAGGATATGTGCCAAAACGACCGCCTTGTTTAAATTCTCCATAAATAGCTGCAACTCCGGCTCCTAATAATATACCGGCCTTTATAGAAGTTGGTACTACATTTATAACCTTATTTGCCATTCCGGTAATTCCAAAAATTATGAATATCAATGCCACTTCTAATTGCAAGGCAACAAGTGCCTGCGTCCTTTCCGGTCCAATTATATAATTGGATAAAAAAGCTATAGTTAAAGGAATTGATGGAGTTATCCAGCCGGGAACAACCGGATCCCCTAATAATGAGTGCAGTACGTACCCCATACCATTAATAATTACCATGCTCCATGCAATTTCATAAGGAACTCCAAGCACTTCTGTTAATACAGGAATTGCTCCTAAACAAGTAGCGCACATTAATATAGCTTGAAAAAATTCTGACCATTCCCATTTGTAGTGAATAAAAGGTAATCTAATTTTAAATATACCAGCTGGGATGTAAGGCTGTTCTTTACCGTATTCTCTTGCTATTAACATAAATTAATCTCCTTATTTTTTATTTTATTTTTTTAAAAACCTTTTCTCAAATTCCTCTTTTAATTCATCCCTGAAACTTGGATGAGCTATTTCAATCAATGAAGCTGCCCTTTGTCTTAATGTTTTGCCTTTAAGACTAGCTATGCCAAATTCTGTAACAATATAGTCAACATCATTACGAGAAGTTGTTACAGCAGCTCCATCATCTAGCAAAGGAACTATTTTTGATATTGTTCCTCTGGCCGCCGTAGATGGCATTGCCATTATCGATTTACCATTCTTTGATAATGTAGCTCCTCGTACAAAATCCACCTGACCGCCAACTCCGCTGATCTGTTTTAATCCAACACTTTCTGAGCAAACCTGTCCCATCAAATCAACCTGTACACATGAATTTATTGATACCATATTGTCATTTTTCATTATTACTGTTGGATTATTCACATAATCAACAGGGTACATTTCAACTAACGGATTATTATTAACAAAATCATATAACCTCTTAGTTCCCATTAAAAATGTTACAATCATCTTACCGTTGTGAAAAGTCTTCTTCTTATTAGTTATGACACCATTTTCTACCAGCTCCACAACTCCATCAGAAAACATTTCTGAATGAATTCCTAAATCCTTCTTATCTTTTAAAAATAGAAGTACCGCATCAGGAATTGCACCTATTCCTAATTGCAATGTGTCTCCGTCTGACACCAGGGAAGCACAATATTCACCAATTGCTCTTTCAATATCACCTATTTTGGATTTGCCCAGTTCAATAATAGGTGATGAATATTCAACAAAACAATCTATCTCTGATACATGAAGGAACGTGTCACCCATAGTACGAGGCATTTGATCATTTACTTGCGCTATTACGGTCTTAGCTGACATGGCTGCAGGTTTTGTATAATCCACAGATACACCGAGGCTTACATATCCATGTTCATCCGGAGGAGTAACATGGATCAAAGCGACATCTACCGGCATTGTGGTTTTAAAAAGCTTAGGAACTTCATAAAAGAAACAAGGTGTAAAATCTCCTCTGCCACCATTTACAGCATCTCTGGTGCAGCTTCCGACAAACATTGAATTATGTCTAAAATATTTCTCCATTCCCGGCTTAGTATATTCTCCTTTACCCATTGCAACCATGTGAACGATTTCTACATTTTCATACTGTTCCTTATGTTCTACCATTTTTTCAACAATATATGACGGCTCACCGGCAGCATGGGCAATAACAACGCGATCTCCGGATTTTATTTTTGAAACAGCCTCATCTACGGGCATTAATCTTTCTTTATATATTTCTTTCCAGTTCAATACATTTTCACTCCCTATTAATTAATGTTTTATTACTATAAGTTTGAATTTTCATCTAAAACTTTTTTAATATCCTCATAGTTTTTTTCATTATTGATAAATAGCTTTAACTTCGTTCTAATGTCATCATGATTTGAACATGCCCTTAAACATCCATTCACTATTATCAAAATATCATACATTTCTTTTTCATTTGCAGTTTCAAATAAAAAGCCTTTATACTCATCCTTGATTTTTTGGACTAATTTGCTTCTATCAAACATTGGGTTACATCCACCGCAATACTTTATGCCTATTCTCATAACCAATCCTATTATAATTTTTTGTTTAATATTTTTTGTGCAAATTCCAACAAATCATCGCTGACACCTTCAATTAATAGTTCTAAATTTTCATTCATATGTTACTCCAAATTCAAAACTTTATTTATATCTTGGAACTCCTAGGAGTTCCAAGAATTTTTAATCTTTTATTTTTGCTATTGCTTTAGCTAGTTCTTTCTTATTACCTATATTACCTTGTCTGGATATCATAATTCTTTGAGCCTGTGGGGATC
>JBASLQ010000471.1:0-3471 GCA_049656425.1 Sedimentibacter sp. | reverse complement strand
ACTCAAAGGTTTCTTATGCTGTTTTATTGTCTAAGTTCAATACTGTTTTTGAGACAGCTTAGATAGTTTATCATATTCGCTTTCGCTTGTCAAGAACTTCTTTTAATTTTCTGTCAAGTTCGACAGCTTTGTTAGTTTATCACAATAGTGTGATAATGTCAACTGGTTTTTTCATTTATTTTTCAATTAATTTCTGCTTACTTCGCCTTTAAAGCTGAAGTGCTTTTATATTGTAGCGTACTTAATTGCCTTTGTCAATCCCCTATTTTGTTCTTTGTTATAACTTTTTCTAAATGTATAAAGCTTACATGCAAACGTAACAAATTTATAAGTGAAAAGAACGTACTTGGTACGTTCTTTTATAAAAATTAATCATATGCTTTTCATTTCTCCAGTTCTTCCTTAATATTCAGTGCAACCGGATCATTAGGGTTAATTTTTAATGCTGTTTGAATATCTTCTTTTGCTCTTTCTGTTTGATTACTGTACATTAATGCAACTGCACGATTACAAAAAACTTCGCAATTTCCAGGATCTAAACTTAGCAGCCTAGAAAACAGCTCTTCAGCTTCAATATATTTTTTCCTGCAAATTTTACAAAGTCCAAGTTCATTAAGAGCATCTTTTTGGACGCTGTCTATTTTTAATACATTCTCATAATATGTTTCAGCAATTTCATAATCACCGAGCATTCTATAAGCCAACCCTATAAAGAACAACAAATTCCACCATCCGCTAAAATCCTTTACTAAAGGAAGAAGCAAATCCAGCCCTTCTTCAGGTCTTTCCTTTAAAACAAGATTATATCCATTTTCAAAGTCCACATATGGTTTAAGCTGAATTAATTCATTTCTTATTTCATCTATTCTTAAAACATCATCATCAAATTCCTGATGTTTAGTCCAAGTAAGTTCTGCTTTTACATACTGCTGCATCCTTTTATAATAAAATCCCAGCTTATAATATGATAAAGCAAATTTTTCATCATAATCAAGTGCTTTTTCAAAATATTTGTTTGCTTCGCCTAAAAAGTACTGACTTAAATTATCATGTCCCTTTGCATTGTATTCTATACCCATTTTTTCCAAAGCTGATGCATAAATGAAACAATTTTTTTCATCTTCTTCTGTATTAATTAATGCCTTGCCATATACAACACCATCTTCACATTCATCGTCACTGAATTTATTAATGCAGAATATTATGTATGGCTTTATATCAAAATTAAGTTTTTCAAGCATTTCAGTGTAATCTTTTGTAAATTCAAACTGAGGGTCTGTACCTTTAATAAATATTATTCCATCTATAATATTATTTAATGTGATGCCATCCACTTCATTTTGCTTTTTAATGTCTTCTAAAAGTTTATCCACTCTTACAGGAACAGGCAATTCTTTATTTATAATGTATGTTTTGTCCTTGAAACTTATAGATGCACCTTTTTTAAGTGTAATAAAAGATATGTCGTTTTTTTTCTTTTCAAAATAATCTTCAAAATATTTATCCCTTTTGGTCATAATCTGTCTCCTCTATTAAATCATTAATTATATATGTATTGCATCTGTTGAAAATATTGTCTTTGTCCTTGTATATAAACAAAGTAGCATTTCCTTCAATATCAACAATTCTAAATCCGTTTACTATTTTTTCTTCTTTTTTTGTATTTTCAAAATATTTGATTTTAAAGCCGACATCATTGGATATGTGTCTTTTGATTAATTTAAATTTTTCTTCAGACTCTTTAATTAAATAATCAGGAAGTTCATCAAACTGATTATTGAATACATAATCGTACCTCAAACAAGAAATAAATTCATCCGTCATTTTATCAGCGCATTTTATATAATCAAATATGATTTTGTAAAGTTTTTTTCTGCTGTGGGACATTTTGTACAAATCATTTTGCTGCCAGTAATTACTGAAAGAATCATAAAAATCAAATGCTGATACTGTAAACAAATTATTCATAATATAATCAAGTGTTTTTTCAAAATATTTCTCATTGTAATATTTATCGACTAGTTCTTCTATTTCTTTAAGTTTTAATATTTCATCGACAGACATGTACCTTGTGCAGATTACTTCATATGGAGCTGATTTTCTGTACTTGATCCCATGTTTTTCTTTATCAGCATAGATTTTTGTTCCCTTAAGCACTTTAAGAAAACCCAGCTGTATTTTTTCGGATTTTAGCTTATGAATTCCATCGAAGGATTTTTTAAAAGTTTCATAATCTTCATAAGGAAGCCCTGCAATCAAGTCTAAGTGAGTGTGAATATTATTGCTTTTTTCTATTGTCTTAACTATATAGAATAACTTTTCCTTTTCCATATGTCTGTTAATTTCCATAAGTGTTGCTCCATTTAAAGATTGTACGCCAATTTCAAACTGAAACATATTAATAGGTAATGTACCAATAAAATTTAGAAATTCATCATTTATTATATCTGCAGTAATTTCAAAATGTATTGTCATATTGTTCTCGTTGTGTTTTAAAATGAAATTAATTATACACATTGACCTTTTGTAATCAGCATTGAAAGTTCTGTCAACAAATTTAATTTGTCTTGCTTTTGTTTTTAAAAGCAACGACAAATCCTGCCTTACTCTTTCCATGGAAAAAGTCCTCATCCTTTTATCAATAGAAGACATGCAAAAGCTGCAGCTGAATGGACACCCTCTTGACGATTCATAATAAATTATTTTATCCTCAAAAATATCATCTTCTTCATATGGATATTTTATTAAATCCAAATTCAATATAAGCTCTCTTTCATTGTTTATAATGACACATCCGTCTTTTCTGTAAGCTAATCCTTTAATGTCTGAATATTGAGGAAGTTCTTTGCAAAATTCCAGCAAGAATTCTCTGAATGTTATTTCACCTTCTCCAAAAATAACATAATCAACAAAATTCTCATCTTCCATAAGCTTTTTAACTTCAAATGAAACTTCCGGTCCACCGCACAATATTTGCATGTCATTTTTTGCTTCTTTAATTATGTAAGCTATTTCTTTTATATACTCTATATTCCATACATAACATGAAAAGCAAATTAAATCTGCCTTTGCAGAAAATATTTCACTTAATATGTATTCTTGTTTTTGATTTATGGTAAATTCCTTTATCTCAATATCAAAATTATCATCCTTGCAGAATTTCTTTAAATATCTTACAGCAAGATTGGCATGAATAAATTTTGAATCTAATGTTGCAAGTAAAATTTTCATATGTTCACCTTCATAAGTCCTGATTTATTTCTCAGTATAACTTCCTTATCTGTTCTTTTTACAACTTTGCATTTACCTAAAAGAGGATGGCTGAAAACAGAATTTTTTAAGAATTCCTTGAATTCAGGTATTTTCCCTTGATTTATTTTAAGTTTTTCTGGATTTATGGTGCCTTTTCGGAGTTTTAACAAATATGATGCATAATTTGATAATATGCTGTTATCTTGTTCAATTGTTTCT
>JBASLQ010000470.1:0-5587 GCA_049656425.1 Sedimentibacter sp. | reverse complement strand
ATCATTTTAGCTTCATCACGCACTCCTATTTGCCTTAATTCAATTCTTGTCCTAAAAATTGAAGCTAAATCCTTTACAAGTTCTCTAAAGTCAATTCTGCCATCTGCTGTAAAATAAAAAATAACTTTATTGTTGTCAAATGTGTATTCTATATCAACAAGCTTCATTTCCAATTCATGTTCTTCGATTTTCTTCAAACATAAATTAAAAGCTTGTTGTTCTTTTTCCTTGTTTTCTTGATTGCATTTTATATCTTCTTCTGTTGCAAGTCTCAAAACTTTTTTTAAAGGCTGAACAATATCTTCTTCCTTTACCATTTTAGGTCCTACAACTACTTGACCATATTCAATTCCTCTGATTGTTTCTACTATTACGAAATCTCCGTCTTTTATCCATTTTTTATCAGGATCAAAATAGTATATTTTCCCAGCTTTCTTGAATCTGACGCCAACTACTTTTATCATTTAAAGACCTCCTGAATCTTTAAAAGCATATTATCTATAGCTAGTTTATAGTTAACATTGCTCTTTATATTGTCGCTAGTGCACTGCAGATATTCTATTATATCTGAATCAGCTTTCATACTTTCGCTGTGTTGTGTTGCAATATTTATAAAATCTTTGTTAATTACAAAATCTTCCATGTTGTTTTGAACAAACATGATATCTCTTATCCATAGCATTATTATTTCAATTATTGAATCTATATTATCTTTATTATCTTCAAAGTAATTTTCAACTTCATATATTATTTCAGAATCTGACTTTACGATTTTGTCAAAAACTTTTATTATTTCTTCTCGTTCCTTTAGAATATTATCATTTCCATTAATAATATTAACTGCTTTATTTAATATTCCTTTGGAGTAATTTGCTACTAAATCTGTTGCTTCTTCTGCCGTATTAAAGTGTTCCTTTATATACTTTTTTATTGTTTCTTTACTTATATTTCTGAATTTAACAGTTTGACATCTTGAAGTTATTGTTGGAATAAACAAATTAACATTGGTTGTTAAAAGTATCATAACAGAATCTCCCGGAGGTTCCTCCAGAGTTTTTAAAAATGTGTTGGCTGCCTGAGTTGTCATTAAATGGGCATCCTTTATTATATAAACTTTTCTATTTGATTCATATGGTTTCTTATATACTGATTCTATAAGTTCATCAATATTTTCTCTTTTTATAGTGCTTTCTTCTTGATTTATTATGTGCAAATCAGGATGATTCATCGAATTCATCTTGATGCAGTTGCTGCATACATTGCATGGTTCTTCATGAAAGTCTGAGCAAAGTAAAGACTGGGCAAATATAAGAGCTAAATCATATTTACCCATTCCTTTAGGTCCTTCAAATATATAGCAGTGGGACACTTGACTGTTGTTGATTGATTTAATTAAGGATGTTTTTATTTCTTCCTGTCCTGCTACTTGGCTGTAAAGCATGTCACATCCCCCTTTAAATCTTCTCAAATCTTTCGATTGGAGTTACAAAAACTACAGCACCTCCAACGGTCACTTCGATTGTCTGAGGCAAATACCCTCCTACTGTACTGAATGAACTTGGAGGTATAGCTGCCGTAATTTTCTTTTTAACTTTGCATATTTTTCTGATAATTTCGATTTCTTGATCTACTTTGTCATCTTCAACCACTGATATTATGGTTGTGTTACCAGAACTTAAAAAGCCTCCGGTTGATGACAACTTAGTTGAAGAATAACCATTTTCTCTCAAAGCTGATATTAATTTGTTTGCATCATCATTTTGCACTATGGCAGTTATTAACTTCATATTCGACTCCTCCTTATAACAAATTTGTATTAAATGTTTTTTTCGTTTTTTGCATGCCTCGTTATATTGAATTTATAATATCCATAATTTCATCAAAGATTTCTTCAATTGTTCTTTCAGCATTTATCATCCTAATTTCAGGACAGAATTGTGCAAGTTTTTTATAACCTTCATAAACATCCCTGTGAAAGGAAATGTTTTCGTTTTCAATTCTGTCTCCTCCATCAATATCAAGTTTTCTGTTTAAAGCTTTTTCCGGATTTACATCTAAAAGCAAAACCATGTCTGGTTTCAGTCCAGCTATACCAAAATCATTTATTTTTTTTACTTCATCAATTCCTAAGCCTCTGCCCAAGCCTTGATACACCAGACTTGAATATACGAATCTTTCGCTTATTACTATTTTGCCTGTTTCAAGCCATGGTATTATTTTTTCAGAAACAAGCTGTGCTCTAGCCGCAGCATAGAGCAAAGCTTCTGTTCTGTAATTCATTTCCGTATTATTTCTGTCCAGTATAAGTTCTCTTATTTTTTCACTTATATCAGTTCCGCCAGGCTCCCTAGTGAATTGTATTTCTCTTCCTTTTTCACTGAAATAATTACCTATTTTATGAGCCATGGTACTTTTGCCAGAACCATCCGGACCCTCTAATACTATAAATATACCTTTCATTTTACAACTCTCAACTTATTATTTTTGTCAACACCATTGACATTAATGCTGTTTTCAAGCATTATTTTTACATAATCAATTGTTTCCTGTACTATTATTTCACCTGGGCATACCAGAGGAATTCCCGGTGGATATGGAATAATAAATTCCGCTGCTGTTTTTCCTATAGAGTCATCCAAATCAACTAACATGTTTTCTGAATAAAATGCCTTACGCATTTTTCTCTCATGTTGAAGTTGTGGAAATGCTTCAATTTGAACAATTTCTCTTTTTTCATGGTTGCTGCTTTTCTCAAAATATATATCCTTTACAGCATCAAATAATCTATTAATATCTTCAACTTCATCAGTTGCAGTAATATATCCTACAGTATACATTAAATCTGCAAATTCCATTTGAATTTTATAATCATATCTTAGAATTTCCTGCAGTTCAGTACCTGTTATTCCTAATTCACTCATGCTTATAACAGCTCTGGTAGCATCAAAATCATAGCAACCTTCACTGATAAGGAAGTCATCTTCTAAAACATTAATACCCATATTTCTAAGTTCTAATGTTCTTCTTTTAAATACTTCAATGTTTCTTTTTAATCTTTCTTCGCCATTCTCATTCATCCAATGAACAGCATTTTCTATTGATGCCATTAAAACATATGACGGAGATGTTGTCTGAAGCATTCTCAACATTGTTTCAACATTATTTACATCCACTTTATCGGACAATATATGCAAAATTGAACCTTGAGTCATGCAAGGCAATGTTTTATGTGTGCTTTGAGTTACAATATCTGCTCCTGAGCTTTCTGCAGATGGAGGTAACAAGTCTTTGCAAAAATGCAAATGTGAACCGTGTGCTTCATCAATCATAAGTATTTTTCCATACTTATGTGCTATTTCAGCAGCTTTTTTAATATCAAAGCAAATTCCGTAAAATGTTGGATAAGTTAAAACAACCATTTTAATTTCAGGATTATCTATTAACATTTGTTCCAGCTTTTCTAAACTGATGCTGAAATTCAAACCGTGTTTTTTATTAAATTCAGGATATAAGTAATATAACTTTAAATCCCCTAATATACAAGCATTGTAAACAGACTTGTGACAATCTCTCTGCACAAGTATTTTATCTCCAGGGTTAGTACATGCCATTATGGCCGAAATAATTCCACAGGATGTCCCGTTGACGACCATATATGATTTTCTGGCGCCATACGATTTTGCAATATAATTCATGGCGTCTTTTATAAAGCCCGTTGGGTAATGCAAATTATCTGTTCCTATAGTTTCTGTAATGTCATAAAAATTTAGATTGTTTCCAATTTCATCTAAAATTCCATTTTTACCTTTATGACCAGGCATGTGAAAGTTTGTATCTACCTCACTTCGATACTGTTTAATCCCCGAAATAATGTTCAATTTTTCCATTGTTTATCTCCCGTAAAATTACTTAATCTTAAATAAATGTATACTTTGTACATAAATAATATAAGCTTATGTCTTGTATATCGGGATTAGTGCTCATCTCCTTTTTTTTATAATATAATTGCTGTTAAGCAATTTATTTAATTGTATTGTTGCTTCTTTTTTTTGAAATTCTTTTAGTAGTATGCACAGTTTCAACGGTTAAAACAACCATAATTGAAAAAACCATCGCCGCAATTGAAAAAAGAACAATGTATTCCAACCACATGATTATCACCTTCTGTTATATAATAAATATATTATATAACAGTAGCATTTCGTTGTCCAATAAAACTTCAAAAACACAGTAAAATAACTGTGAATTACCAAGTATTATCAATAATATACCTTATATCAGCAATTTAAGCAGTAATATTGCAATGAAGCCAGGTATGCCTAATATACCTATTAATAAAGCTGTTACCTCATTCACACCAATATATACACCAGTAAACTGCCCAAAATAATTAAATATTATTAAAAACAATGCACCTAAAACAGAATTTAAAATCAGTCTGCCCAAAAATTTAAGTGGCTTTACAAAAATCCAGGATATCATGAATATCAACATTATGCCAGCTGAGTAAGCCATTACTATACCTATATCTGCTCCAACCACAAGACAACCTCCTACTGCTTTTTATTAATATTATGAAGTCGTCCTTGTTTTTATGTCTCATGATAACAATATCATACATTACATTATTATTAACTCAATGTCAATAATAAATTTTTTTATCAATTTATTGTATCTGTTTTTTCTTCATTTTTAATTTCATTTTCTTTAGTTTCTTTAGTTTCTTTAGTTTCTGTAGGTTCTACAGGTATACCTAAAATGATTCTTAATCTATCTGGCATCACAACATATTTATTTATTAAAAGAGCTATAATAATTCCAACTGAAGTGTCAATTACCCTGTTCATAGTATACAACAAATAGCCTCCGTCACGGTTTTTTGAAATTAGAATACTTAAATATACTACGCAACTAATCACAACTGCTTGTTTCATACCAATGGCTACACATATTTCAATCAATATAACAATACCTAAAGGAATTATAAATATCATCATATCTTCACGAACACTGAAAAGGTCAGTTACAACAAATAATACCAAAGCACCTGTAATTCCTCCGACAATTGTGCCTATTATTCTGGATATACCTTTTTCCAGCGAGTCAACAATAGTGTTTTGCATGCAAATTACAGCTGAAACACATGCATAAATAGAATTTTCTCTATTGATAATTTGAAACAGCAAAAGACTAACAAACACTGACAGAGAAGTTTTAATATTTCTCATTCCTATTTTTGGAATTTCCATAGCATCCTCCAAATAAATCAAATATTATATATAATTATACCCAAAGACCAATACACAATCACATAATATAATAATTTTAGTTCATTAAAATATAAAAATTGGCAATTATTTTGCAGATGTGATAAATTGTATTATAATATAAAATACATAATTAATAAATATATTTTTAAGAAGAAATTTACTTTAAAGACACAAGTCATATTTTTACAGAAATATATTTTGAATATTACTTTTGAAATAAAAAACATAGCTCCAAAAAACCAACTAACTGTTGTCAATAATTTTATTAACTTTTTATATATGTAAATTAATAAAAATTCGTATCCCCTGCAGGGGAT
>JBASLQ010000469.1:0-7347 GCA_049656425.1 Sedimentibacter sp. | reverse complement strand
GTTCATAACTGTTTAAAATTGCAAAAGGATCAATTAAAACAAATGACAACTCTTCATTTTCAATTGATTGAAAATACATAATATCATCTTCCGGATTTTCTTTTAATATAACAAATTTTTTATATTCATCAAAACCATACATTCCACATGTTAAATTTATTGCATCTTTTTCATTAACAGCAATATCACCAAAATCTCTTGTTTTTATATTCATCTATTTACCTCATGCTAATGTGTCTATTGCCTTATTATAAGGATTCGAACTTGGTGGAACAAAAATCGGGGTACCTACATAATTAATTTCTACACTTGGATATTCTTTAATTATAAATTCTATACTTCCTGGAATGAAATTTATTTTAGGTCTTTCTATATTCCAGTCAAAATCTAGTTTATCCATCTCAAAATTTATTGAAAGTTCTCCGGGTTCCCATGATATGTCGGGCTTTACGCTTGGAATAAATCCAATATTAAAATCAACATCACTAAAAAATTTTCTCAATGCTATTTCAGGTATTGGGTTATCCATAAAATTTATGTCCAACATCAAATTACCTTCTTCAGCATATCTTGCTGTTGCTTCGTAAGCTGCTTGTATTCCTTTTTGAGCACTGTCCTCCACAGATCTCATAGCACTCTTTATGCCTGCAGAATACCTTGTTTCAACAGTATCAATATTTAACCTTGTGGGCTTCATCTGCATTTGAAGTCCGCCTTTTTTTCTTGTTACTTCAAAAGTTGCATTAGTATTAATTATTTCATAGCGTGCTTTATTAACTTTAAATTCCATAGACATTGGTATAGTTTTAATTTCTATAAGAGGCTCTATCATTTAATCAACACTCCTTTAATTAATTCATAAAATCTATAAAACTATTTTGAAGAATTTTATTTCCCATCGACAATGCAGCATTATATGAATATTCCTGCATTGTAAAGTCAACAATTGCTTCTGCTGGGTCAACTTTTTCAACTTCAACTAATTTTTCATTTAAATTGTATTGGTTATCTTCATTTCTAACTTTAAGAAAGTCTAAGTAATTTGTTTTAGCGCCTATGTCCGTAATACCCACCAGTACCTGCTTTTTTTGTTCTTCATATTCTTCTATATATGGCGAAATATTATCCATAGAAAAGTCTGAACTGCTTAATTCGTCCTTAATTTTTCCTACTAATGTATATAAATTATTTGGCACATCATTTCCATTTTCGTCTATAGAAAAGCCGTATCCCATGAAATTAATTCCTGACATAGACATGTTGAAAACAGTATCTTGGTTTAATTTACCATCATCGTCAAATGTCATGCCTAAACCAAGGTCTATGTTTATAATTTCTTTAGACAAACTTTCAAGGTCAACTGCATTTCCATCTTTATCTAACCCAGTGTTTACATTAACTCCTTTAAAATATAATTCGCCTGTTGTTTCATCTACGGTAAACGGAATTTCATCCTTGCTTGTTCCACCAAAAACATATCTGTCTGCAAATTTAGCATTTAAGGATGTCAATATGGAGCTTTGAAGGTTTTCAAGTTCCTTTGCAACTATTTCTCTGTCTTCTGAGCTCATTGTCCCATTAATACCTTTTAAATATGAAGTATAAACTGTTTCCAAATTATCGCTTATTTCAGTAAGACTTGTTTCTGCAGTTGTAAGAAATGAATCGGCATCACTTATGTTTGTGTCATATAATTCGGTAGATCTGTATTCTCTCCTAAGTTTGTATGCTTTAATGGCAGATACAGGATCTTCTGATCCCTTGAAAAATTTTCTTCCTGTAGATACTTGTTCATTTAAGTAATTCATATCATTTGCGGATTTGTTTAAATTTTTTATATATTTGCTTGACATCATACTAGTTGTTATTCTCATAATTTTCCTCCTATCTTGCCATTTCGTTAATTAATGTATCCAGCATTTCATCTAAAGTAGTCATCAGCCTTGCAGCTGCATTGTACGATTTGCTGTATGTAAGTAAATTTACCCCTTCTTCATTTAAATCAACAGAAGAAAGGCTGCTTCTTGCATATTCTATCTGATATTGAGTTTCTGAATATGTATCATATGATGTTTGCACATCTGCTACCTGAAGGTCTAATCTTGTTGTAGTAAATGTAAGAAATTCCTGGAATGTTCCTGAAAACAGTGTAGTTCCACCTGTTGTTTTAAAATCCACATCGGATTGAAACTTTGAAATCATTCTAAGTATATTATCAGTAGCACCTGTATTATCGCCTGATGAATTTACTATTGTATTTGTTATGTATGAACCTGTTTCATTTGCCCAATCATCAGATATTTTAATATTACCTGCTGTAATATCCGTACCGGTTCTTGGTTCAAACAGAGGCTTGTCAGTCCACGTTGCTACGGACCCATCTGCATTATATGAAGCTGGCTCTCTATTTACATCATTCATAACAGTCGCAAATTTATTTGCTAATGTATCCAGCATGTTTTGAAAGTATACGACACCTTTATTGTTGAACGACGTAGTTCCAAACTCGCCGCTGCCATTTAAAAAATTTAAATAACCATCTATTTGACCACCTTTTATAGATGAGGTTATATCTGTTGAATCAAGTACATTTATTACAGTACTACTATCAGCTCCGGTACCAACAATCAATTTATTGTTATTGTCTCTGTTAACAAGTTCAACTGCAGGTTCTATATCCCTTAACTTAATTACCAATTCATCTATACTTTTCCCTCCACCAATATCAAGAGGTTCTACAGAAACTTCTATATCAAGATAAGTAGAAAGTTCATCTATCAGCATATTTCTTTCGTCATTTAGTTCTAATGCAGGATTTCCGCTTACATTATCCGCTTTTATCTGCTTATTTAAGTCAGCTATATTATTTAAAAGCTGATTTACTTTTTCAACAGCTCCATCTTCAAGATAATTTTGTTGTTGATTTTTAATTGTATTTATTTGTTGTGAGTAATCATTGAACATTTGAGTGAGCAGTTCTGCAGATGTCCTTACTACACCCTCTAATACAGGGTCTGACGGTGATGAAGTTAAAGAGTGCAGCTGCTCTAACAGGTCTGAAAATTGTGCATCAAGTCCATCTGTGGTTATTTCATCAAAAACATTTGCCAAATCACTCAATGCATCTAATTGAACATCTTTACTGCCTACTTTTGCAGATTCCATTCTATATCTTAAATCAAGAAATGAATCTCTGTATTGGCTTACTCCTGATGCAGCTACCCCTTGTCCTATAATAACACCGTTAGTCCCAAATTTAACATTGCTTGAGTTGTATGAAACTGAATTTATGTCAAGGCGCTGTCTGGTGTATCCTTCTGTATTTATATTGGAAATATTTTGTCCAACAATATCCATCATATTTTGATTTACTGTTAAGGCACTTGTAGCTGTTTTGTATCCTAAAAATGTTGATCTAAGCATATTTATCTCCTACTATATTTTTTTAGAAAGTATAAGACTTTTAGAATTATTGTATTTGCCTTCTTCATTGGAATAAGTATTTTTCTTTTCTCCAAGTTGACTCATTGCCTTGTGGATTCGATTCATCCTTACTTCAATGACAGTCTTGCACAAGTTGCTGATTTTCTTTACGTCTGAAATCAGCTTGTATAATTCATCATATGCTTCAATTAGCATTGGTCTTTGTTCTTCATCAGATAATTCTATTATTTCTTTAATAGATTTGCCTTTCATGCCCATTTCTTCAATGAGTTTTTCTCTTTTTTGTTCAAGGCCTCTCATTTTTAAATAAAAAACCTGTTCTTTTGAAACTATGTCATCTAAAGCAACAATATCATCCTTAATTGCTATATCGTATTTTTTATATTCTAATTCCAAAAAAATTTTATATAAATCAGCACTTTCTTTAAGTATTTCATACAATGTTTTCATATTATCCTCTTATTTTAAAAGTTTATTTACTATTTCATCTACATCAAACTTATAAGTATTATTGTTAACATTTTCTTTTATTTTGTTAATTTTATCAACATCAATTTCAGTGTTAACCTGAGTTACAACATCATTTTTAATGTTGTCAAGTTTAATGTCCTGTTTCTCATTTGCAGATGCAGTTTTATTTTTAATATCAATAACATCGTATTTTTTTGTTTTTACGGATTCTTCGCTCTTTACCGGCTTAGTGTTGCCCTTATAATTCATATAATTATTAATATTTTGGATTTTCATATAAATTTTACCCCTATCTGTTATTTCCATATAATATACATTCGGCATTAATATTAAAAATTTAAGTGGTTTTAAATAATAATATTAATATTTTTTTAATTATGCCATGTTCATTATTTTTTCTTTGTCCAAAATTAAAAGTACATCATTGTTCTTGTGACCCTTTGCTACTCCTTTTACATAACCGTCCTTGCACATTTTCTTAATTTCTTCTGTTTCTTCAAAAGGAGTTATGTTTTCAACTGACAAAACTTCATCAACTAAAATACCCATAAAAGAATTATCATCCTCAAATACTATTACCATCTCTTTGAAATGAAGTTTAAACAGTTCTTTTACTTGATCTAATAAGCCTAATAAATACGGCATATTTTTTTCTTTAGTTTCTTTTAATATTGTCTTTAGGCATTTTTCTCTGTTGCAGTTTTCACAATCTTTTGGACAATTTTGAACATCTAAAGCTGCTTGATGTATTTTTTTATGAGGTTCGTCTAATTTTTTAAGTTGGAATTTTATGGTTTCAACATCTGTTGTGTAATTATCATACCACTTTCCCAAAGCACATTTATGCGGATCAGTTGTTAATTTAAATTCCTCTTCATTATCAATAGAATGTTCAAATTCATCAACCCAGTGTATATGATCTTGTTTTCTATCGTCTATCATTTTTGTAAATTCATCATATTCTTCTTGAACTGATTTTATGTTAAACAGCAATCTCAAATCCACTAAAGGAATTACATTTCCTCTTAAATGTATCAGTCCCATCATATAATCCGGAACATTTGGAATCTTTGTTACATTTTCAGATAACATAACTATTGATGTTATTCTTTTACTGTTAACAGTATATAAGTTGTCCTTTATTTTGAAAACAAGCCATGGAAACTCAATTTCTTCCTGCTGTTCCATTGCATCTTCATTATACATATACTTCTCCTTTTATATTGAGCTTACATTTTGCTTACTTCATCCATTGTATAGTCTGTTGAGTTTATAACAGGCAACATTTCTTCATTCATAACCGTTAATGCTTGTACATTATCGCCCACTTGAAAAAATTAGTTGAAATTACAAGTTATATGTTAAAATATTATTTAATCTAATTTAGTTATAAGCTCTATTTCCTTTTCACTTAACATTTTTTTGAGATTTATTAATAAGACAATTTTATTATCCAATTCAGCAATACCTGTGATGTATTTATTAACATAATCCGAACCCATTTTAGGAGGACTTGAAATGTTATCCTCAAATATTTTTGCAACTTCATCAACTGAATCCACAATAAATCCAATAAATGAATCATTGATGTTAGTAACAATTATACATGTTCTTTCATCGTATTTCTTTTCTTCTTTTTTTAGTCTCAGCCTAACATCAATTACAGGAATAATTGTGCCTCTTAAGTTAATTACACCTTTGGCATAGTTAGGAAATTCAGGAACTGTAGTTATATCCTGCACTTCTACAATTTGAACAACATCAGCAATAGGAATTCCAAACAGCTGATGTTCAGTATAAAATGTAAGATATTTATTTTTTAATGTGTCTTCATCCAAGTTTGAATCGTTAAAAGTATTTATTTTATCTTGCATATGTCCACCTCATAGTTTTGATTTCCAACTATGATATCGTCACATTTTAATAAAATTTTAGCGTCAATTTAAAAAATCTTATATTTAATGCCTTGGATTTTTTCTTACGGTGAGAACTGCCTTTATAACTTCTGTGGTTACTTCACTACTAAGTTCGCTTAGTTCTTCAATTTTTTGATTTATTTCTTCTTTTGTAGCCACAATGTACATAGGCTTTAAATTGTTTAAAGCAATAGCTACAATATCTTCTTTGCATCTGTCACACCTGCAACAATGCATTTTTTTAAGAGTTGCATCAAGTTTGTTCAACACAAATTTTTCAATAACATTATATAATATTACTTCGCTTTTTTCTTCTCTTATTAAATTTAATTCTTTATTTTGAAAAATTGACGTTACTTTTGGAGCATTATTTTCTGCCAGATGTTTTTCATCTGAATTTGAAGTGATTGATTCATTTTCTTCAGATTGTTCTGTATCTTTTTTTAAATTTGAAGGCATTATTTTTTTATACATCAATTCTCTATCAAATGTCTTTTTAATTTTTGCCATCAGCTATATCCCTCTTTCAATAAGCTCATTTACTAAATCCATATAATCTAATGTAGCTGAATTTTTAGGTGAATATTTATATATATCCTGTTGGTTGGTTTGTGCTTCCATTATAGCAACACTAGATCTTATTGTAGTATTAAAAAGGCAAGTATTCAGCTGTTCTGCAATTAATTCAGCTGTACCTTTTATTTCTCTGCTTAGAATTGTTCTTTTGCTGTATTTAGTAAGTACAATTCCTTCAATTTTTAAATTTGCATTACAGTATTTTTTTACACGTTCAATAGTTTCTGCAAGCTGAGTAATTCCCTGCAAGCTAAAAATATCCGCATTCATTGGAATAATAATATAGTCAGATGCTGTAAATGCATTTACTGTTAAAATACTAAGTGCAGGTGGCGTATCAATAAATATATAATCGTATTTTTCTTTTATTGAATTCAATGTTTCTTTTAACAAAAATTCTCGGCCTGTCTGTGTAAATTCCAACTCTATTCCGCTCAATAATATATTAGATGAAATAATATCAAAAGAAGGTACTTTTTGTATTGAAAAAGTAATTTTTGCATCTCCTTTTAATATTTCATAAATTGTGGGACAATCTTCAGTTTCAGCACCAGAACTGAAGCTTAAATTAGATTGAGGATCTAAATCAACACATAAAACTTTGTATCCTTTTTGCTTAAATCCTGCTGCTATGGCTCCTGTCGTAGTAGTTTTTCCCACTCCGCCTTTTTGATTTGAAATTGAAATTACTTTTGCCATTTTTAAAGCTGCTCCTTTTAATTTTTCTATTTACAAAATTGTAACAAATAATTAAGAATATAACAAGGAGAATTTGGAATTATCCACAAAAACAAACAAGCCAACAGGAATATCTGTTGGCTTGTTGTAAATATTTAATTTTACATCATTCCTGGCATTCCGCCACCCATTTGATTCATAGAAGGCTCATCTTTTTTTGGTTCGTCAGCTACAGCTGCTTCTGTTGTTAACAACATTGAAG
>JBASLQ010000468.1:0-2355 GCA_049656425.1 Sedimentibacter sp. | reverse complement strand
GAAACAGCAAAAATATGGGCTAACCCCATTTCTTTTATATTGTCATACAATTCCTCATCTAAATAATCCACATTTCCTAAAATTATGGATAATATAATATCTGAATTTTTTTCATTTAAATTGCTATAAAATGTATTTTCAGCATAATTTGTGAATTTTATGGAAATTTCATTTAAAGGAAAGTAATTTTCTTTAATCACTTCAACAGAACCTTCAGCAAAAATAGTAACATAAATTTTTTTAGATCTTAAATAATTTTTATAATTAAACAATAATTTATTTTTGCTTATATCTGTATCAGCTACATTTCCGTTTATTTCAATAATACTGTTTTCTTCTGCATTTTCTTTTTTATCCATGTATATTATAGTTTGTTCTTCATTCTTAAGTTTATTGCCGTTTATGCCGGTTACAACAGCATTGTAACTGTTAAAGGATGAATTTGCATCAGATTTGTTTTGGCTTTTAATTTTAGCAGTTAATTGTATATTTTCATTAATATATTGTGCTAAAACTGATTTTGAATTATAATTGCAGTTGATGAAGGAAAGTAAGAGAAAAGCAATTATTACAATATTATATATGAATTTCTTAGTGATTAACCCGTTGTAAATGAGCAGAACAAAAACAGCAGTGAATAAATAATTGAAGAATCCAAGTTCATATGATATTATTCCCATCGCATAAGCTACAAATATAGAAATTAATATATACATAATACACCTCTTAATATCTTACCAAATATTAGGCGATAAATCAAAATAATTTTATCATGACATATTTTACAAGGAGGATAAATGATAGTAAATAGCAACGAACTAGATAATATATCAAACGACAACAATATAAATGAATTATTGAAAGAATCATTTTTTCTTGACATAGAAACAACAGGACTTTCTAGACAATTCTCCGATATAATTTCTATTACTGTCTTGCTTTATGAGGCAGGCAGTTATAAAATATATCAAATTTTTTGCCAGTACAAAATTGATGAACCAGAAGCGCTTAAATTTTTAAAAGATTTAATTAAATCAAAAAAATATGTAATCACATATAATGGCAATACTTTTGATATTCCTTTTTTAATTAATAAAACACAAAAACATGATATAAATATTGATTTTGATTGTTTTATTAAAATAGATTTATACAATTACATGCGACAGCTGCGAAATAAAATTCAAATTACTGATTTAAAGTTAAAAACTATTGAAGAATATTTCAATATTAAAAGGAATGATACATTAGGAGGAGAAGATGTTATAGTTTTATACGAAGCATATAAAATTGAACCCAGAAAAGAATTTTCTTATTTAATAATGCAGCACAACTATGAGGATGTATTTAATCTTCCAATATTATTAAACAATATTTTCAATTTGTATGATAATATTTTATATTACAATAACCTTATAGTTAAAATAAACAACCATGACTTCAGTATTAAAAAAAATTCATTACTTTGTAAATTAAATATTATATCAGATTTTAAAACCGATTACATTCATCAAAGCATAAATTTTAATCTTAACTTAAAAATTAATACGCAAACAATGGAAATCAATATTCCGGTAGGATTTTACAAAGATAATAATATCAGCGAATTTTATTATGTAGATAACAATGAATACAAAATAAAAAGCTATACAGCAATAGAAGGAATAAAAAGAAATTTAGTTCCCATTAAATTAAATGATAAAATTTATTATGAAAATATAAAGAATCTAATAAAAAACATTACAAATTCAATATTTTAAAAATTATTATTTTAAATTCTAGATTTTAAAAACTATCACTAATTAATTTGTGACAGTTTTTTTTACCTTTTTTTTGTAAGTTTTTAACTTTATGATTTTTTTTAACTTAGTTAGCTCAAAATTTAATTTAATAAGGTATATATTGATATCATCATAATATTAAACTGCATATTGTATATTATCATTAAATAAATTAGGCTGAAAACCATATTATCTATTTACATATTAAGTAAATTATTATATAATCATAACATGACTATTTATACATGAACAGTAAAGGGAGGGTGAAATATTCTATTAAAATAAAAATATAGGTTGACAAGTAGACATAAATGTGGTAACCTATCAAAGCTGTCGAATTAGACAGAAAAAATTAAATAAAAAGATGGTTAAAAAAGAAGAAAAAAACTTCTTGACAAGCGAAAGCGAATATGATAAACTATCTAAGCTGTCTCAAAAAAGCAGCACTGAACTTAGACAATAAAACAGCATAAGAAACCTTTGAGTTCTAAAGTAAATTTTGAACAAAAAAGTAAAACAATTAAGTAATGCTAAGCGTAAGCTTGAGCATCAGGAAATATTAAACGAGAGTTTG
>JBASLQ010000467.1:0-2695 GCA_049656425.1 Sedimentibacter sp. | reverse complement strand
ACATTATATTAAGAAGCATTTGCATGTATTTATTCCTTCAGATATTCACATTGCCTGTGATTGCATATTACTTCAATTACATTCCTGTAATGGGCATTATTTATAATTTACTTCTCCTTCCTGTATTTACTGTAATTCTGATGTATGGGTTCATATTATTGATTCTAAACGGGATGGTTTCATTTTTGTTAACAGTTCCATTTGCAATTTTTAATTACATATTAACCAGTTTAAGATACATTGTATATATGACTGATAAATTTGCTTTTAACGGTATGATTGTTGAAACAATGTCTATGTGCAGCATCATATTTTTTTACATTGTTGTATTTTTTATGTTATACTTATATAACAATAAAAAATGCTGCGTGAGAAAATATTGCATTGTAACTTTAATGTTTTTTTACACAATCACTTATGTAATTGTTCCAATGACAGATGACAGTTTATATTTTAATGTTGCTGATGCAGGTCAGGGATTATTTACTTCTGTCAGTTACAAAGACAAAGACTTAATAATAGACTGTGGAAGTTCAAGAAATAATAATTTTGGAGAGTACACTGTAATTCCTTATTTGACCAAGAGGGGAATAAACGATGTTGAGGTAGTGTTTATCAGTCATTGGGATGAGGATCATTACTCTGGATTAAATGAGCTGTTAAACATCCATATAAAAGTTAAAAATATATTTGCTTCTTCTTACAATGATGAACTATTAAAAGAAATAACAATAGTAAATAAAGAAGGTCAAATTAAACTTGATGAAAATTTTAATATAAAAATATTATGGCCTGCTAAAAATTATATTTCTGAAAACAAGAACAATGAATCGCTTGTATTATTGCTTACATATAAAAATATGAGCATTTTGTTCCCGGGCGATATTGAAGAAAATGTTGAAAATTTAATTTTACAGGATTTAAGCCATTCAGATATTTTAGTGGTTCCTCATCATGGAAGCAATACCTCTTCAACAGATAATTTTGTAAATGCGCTAAAGCCTGAAATAGCTGTATTTAGCTATGGAAAAAACAATTACGGCATTCCGTCAGAGCAAGTGATTACCAGATATGAAAAAGCTGAAAGTACAATTATTTCAACTTTCGAACAAGGAGAAATAAATTTTATTTTAAAAGATGATAAATTATATTATAATACATATACAAATGAAAAATCCAATAATTATTATGAACTGTATTTTGTATGGATATTCCCTAAACTTTTCATATTTTGCATTTTGCTCTTATGGATAACGGGATATAAAAAAGAGGAGTGTTATGAGCTACAAAATAATAACAGATTTAATTGAAAAAAAGAAAGTTCCAAATTGTTTGCTGCTTTTCGGTACTGAAGAGTTTTACATAGACGATGCAGTAAAAATTGCTAAAAATAAATATGTTGATGAAAGTTATGAAAGCATGAATTACATGGAGTTTGAAAAGCTTGAAAACAACTTTGTTGAATTTTATGAATTTATTACTACATTTCCTTTTATGTCTGAAAAGAAGCTATGCGTTGTTAAAGATGCAGGATTTTTGACGTCTTCCGGAAGTTTGGGTAAAAAGGAAGAAGACCAAATAATAAACTTCATTGATAAAGATTATGACAGCTGTATAACTGTATTTCTTATTAAGGGAGGAAAGCCTGACTCCAGAAAAAGAATAGTAAAAAAAATAAAGGACACCAAATCAATTTTTGAAATAAACAAATTAAATGAAGCAGAACTGTCTAAATATATTTTAAATAAATTTAAAAATTATAATTTATCAATAAGCATGCAGGACGCTGATTATATGGCAAATAACTGCGGTTATCTGGAATATGAAAGCATTGTGAGCCTTTATCATGTAAATAATGAAATTGATAAAATTGCTTCTTACCATGAAAATTCAAAAAATGTTTCAGCAGAAAATATTGATAAGCTCATGATTAAATCTGTTGAAAGCAATATTTTCAAACTGGTTGATTTCATATGTGAAGGCAACAAGAAAAAAGCTTTTGAAATTCTGGAGGAAATGCTGGTAAACAATACTCCTGAGCAATTTATCATTCATATGATTGCAAGGCAGTACAGATTGCTGTACCAATATATTGTGCTGCAAAATAAAGGATATAACTTCAATGATATAATGAGTAAAATGAAATTAAAAAATTTCGTAGCGACAAAGCTGTCTAAACAAGCCAGAAGCTTAAATCTTAAACAAATTGAAATATATATGGAAAAATTTCTTGAAATTGATAAGAAAATAAAGATTGGGGAAATTGACAACAGAATTGGCCTTGAAATAATTACTAACGGAATAATAAAATAACATAAATATAAAATAAAGCAACATAAAATAAAAAAGACCAACCGGTCTTTTTAAATTATGCTGCTTTATTCAATCTAAGTGTTAATCTACTTACTTTTCTGGCTGCTGCGTTTTTATGAATTGAATTCTTTGCAGCTGCTTGATATAATTTCTTCTCACATATTGTTAAGTATTCTTTAGCTTTTTCATAGTTACCTTCAGCCAATGCTACTTCAAACTTCTTAATATATGTTTTGATTTCAGACTTTCTGCTTTTGTTTACTTCAGTTTTTTTGTTTATAATTAAAATTCTTTTCTTTGCAGATTTAATATTTGCCAAAATCTTCACCTCCTTTAAATTGTCTTGTTTAAATGCTCTTAATATTTTAACACATTATTTTAC
>JBASLQ010000466.1:0-2690 GCA_049656425.1 Sedimentibacter sp. | reverse complement strand
GCAATGATGACTGGCTCATATATAGGCGGTGGTGTAAGCTTTGCTGCTATGGCAGAATCCTTTGTAACCGGTGAAGAGTGGATTTAACTGCGCCAAAAATAATAATCGATAATTTTATTCCGGTAGCCTTGGGAAACAATTTATTGATGTGAAATTATGTTTATGAAAATATCGTGCCTTGAATTCGCTTATGAAATTAAATAACTTTTTTGAGGGAAATATTAAATAAAAAAATCGAAAAAGAAGTTGCATTTTAATAAAAATTGGATTATAGTAAAAAAAAAAAAGGATATTTTAACAGATATCTTTTATTTTATAACATCGTTATGTTTGAAAAAAAATAACGATTCATAAGGAGCAAAAATGTTTGAAGTCCGCAAAATTTACTTATTACGGCATTGCCAACCAGAACTGCCAAAAGGTATTCCTGTATGCATCGGTAGAACAGATATACCTTTAAGCAAAAACGGCAGGAATCAGGCAAATGATTTAAAAAGTTATTTTTCAAATATTAAAGTCAGTGCCTTTTATTCAAGCCCCTTGATTAGGGCAAGAGAAACAGCTGAAATCATCGCAGATCAAAAACTAAAGGTTGCTATTAAAAATAATTATTCCGAGTTTGATATAGGTAAATGGGATGGCATGTCATTTGAGGAGATTAAAGAAAAATATCCTCTGGAATACTTAGAGCGTGGAGAAAATTTAGAGAATTATATAGTTGAAGGCGGAGAAAGCATGGCACAGTGCCGGAAAAGGGCTATGTCTGAACTATATAGAACTATTGACGGATCTAATGGGAATATTTTGATTGTTGCGCATGCCGGAGTAAACAGATGCATTTTATCTGCAATATTAGGCATTAGCATCAAAGATAGCTTTAAATTTAGACATGAGTATGGAAGTGTCAACATTTTGCTGTATGACGGAAAATCATTATTAGTAGATAAAATAGGGTTAGATGCATCTGAATTACATAAAGAAAGAGGGTATGCATAATGCAGAGGATTGTCGTGTTTGGTGCCGGGCAAAGCGGGAGAATGACAGGAAAACTGCTTCACGGAGAGTGTAAACTGGCTGCATATGCTGATAATAACTACAAAAACCTGCCTGAAATCTTGGATGGTGTTCCGGTAATTTCTCCTAAAGAAATTTTGCATGTTAAAGCTGACAAAGTTATCATTTCTGTATTAGATAAAGAAGCATCTTATCAGATAACGGATCAGATGATAGCAGAAGGCATAAATGAAAATGATATATTAAACATTAATGATTTAAGAAAATATTTTGATATCAGGTTATCAACTCTAAGGCTTTTGGCCGACGAGATAAATAACAGAAAAATTGAAGGAAATATTGCAGAATTAGGCATTTATAAAGGGTACACAGCAAGAGAACTCAATTTGTTGTTTAAAGAACGTCAATTATATCTTTTTGACACTTTTGAAGGATTTGATGACAGAGATATAAAATTTGAAAATATCAATATTAAGGAAAATGCTGACAGAAATAAATTCAGAGACACAAGCGAGGAGGAAGTGAAAAGTATATTACCATTCCCTCAAAAAGCAGTGTTTTGCAAGGGATATTTTCCAAATTCCGCAAAAAAAATTGAAGACAAATTCGCATTAGTAAGTTTGGATGCCGATTTGTATTTGCCTACATATGAGGGGCTTAAATATTTTTATCCACGCTTAAACAAAGGCGGCTATATTTTGCTTCATGATTATAACAGCACACAATTCCCTAACGTAAAAAAAGCGGTAGAGGACTTTGCAGAAGAAACTGATTTTAGGTTAATTCCGATGTGCGACTTGCACGGCAGCGCAGTAATCATATAATTAAATTTTAGGAGGCAGTATGGATTTTTATAAATTTTTGCAGCAGATTGACAGGGTCAAAGTTGACAATCAAAAATGCCAATTGGTCAATGTAGATATGACCGGAAGGGAAGCAGAAGACGATGGAATGGTTTGCGGAGGAATTGTTGAGGTATTCATTGAACCTATAAATTTTATAAACGAAGCAGAAGGAGTTTCTTGAATATGTCAAACGAAGCGTCTTCAAGAAGAGATAGAATTGGAGCAGTGATTGTCGCTGGAGGGTTGTCTTCCCGCATGAAAGATTTTAAACCTTTATTACCAATCGGCAATTCAACTATGATTGAAAAGGTTATTAAGAATTTCCAGTTAATAGGTATTGTTGATATAGTTGTAGTCACCGGATATAAAAGTGATGAAATAGAGAAAAAACTGTCAGGCTACGGCGTTACTTTTGTCTTAAATGAACAATATGAAAAAACCCATATGTTTGATTCCATATGCTTGGGTTTAAAACTATTAGCTCAAAAAGTTGATATGGCATTCCTTTCGCCGGTTGACAGTCCTTTTGTTCAACAATTTACATTAAAAAAAATGATAGATGAAATAGAAAAAGGCAAATATTGTTTGATACAGCCTTCCTTTGAGGGTACTAATGGTCATCCGCTTTTATTAAAAAAAGAAGCAATTTCTATATTGTTAAAACATGATGGGACAATGGGATTACAAGGCGCAATTGCAAAGATGGGTTCTGATTTCTTAAATATGCCATTTGCCGATCCTGGACTTGTCTTAGACGCTGATACTATTTATGATTATCTAAAACTGATAGAATACAATGAAAACAGGCAATGTCCATCATTAGAGTTATGC
>JBASLQ010000465.1:0-9478 GCA_049656425.1 Sedimentibacter sp. | reverse complement strand
ATATAGTTGTTTATCAATACCAATCACTCCCTTATAGTTAAATATTCCTTTAAATTTCAGAAACCTCGTCATGCGGGTCACTTATTGCAAAAAACAATCCATAACTTATCCTAACTTTTGCATATTTATGGTCTATTAGAATAGACATGTGTTGATTATTCCTCATAGGTGTATTATAATATGCTGTAATGTAGTATTCAATTGCCAGCTTATCTTCATGTGTGGTTTAATCAACAAAATTATTGAAAGTGGGGTGTCTTATGATAGAGGATCGCAGAATTGCCAAAACAAAAACAGCAATTAGGGAAGCATTTATCTCAATAATCAAGAAAAAAAATGCACCCAAAATTACTGTTACAGAAATTGCAAAACAAGCCAATATTGACAGGAAGACCTTTTACCTGCACTATGACTCTATAGAAGATCTTATAAATGAATTTTATCAGGAGATAACTAGCAAATTGCTCCTGATATTAGAAAAGAATGATTTTTTTGACCGCTCTTTTGACATCACTTCCTTGTTTGAATCGCTAAACCTCCTCATAGGTGAGGATATTGAGCTTTATCGTCATATAGTAAAAATGCCATCCTTTTTTCCATTTTGGGAAGAGATTAAAAATATTGTAAAAAGTGTAGCAGTAGAAGCAATGGCAGCTGGAATAAATATATCTCATGATGAACTCGAATTATATGCTGAATTCTATTCTGCAGGTGTGACTTCTGCTTATCTTTCATGGCTAAAGAATGAAGTAAATCTTACTGAGAAAGAGGTTGCTAATATTGTGGGAACAGCAGCATTCTACGGATTTCAAAAACTGCTGCCAAAAAAAGATATGTAAATATTTATTACCTTAACAAAATACTGGAAAACTGTTAATATGTACAAAATATAGACTTCGATGGATAGAATCAGCTTTACCGAAACTACATTTAAAAAATAAATTTAATACTTTGTTTTTCAGCAGTGTGACCAAATTTTATTCTTACTGGTCCTTGTAACTCAGATGCACGTGTTATCATAATTAGTAAAAAACTATGCATTAATTAATTATCAAATTCTATTCTTATTACTCAATTTGATGGTCACTTTTTATTAGAACTTTTAAGACTTTATCACTCTAATAAAAATATTACCTGCTAGTTATAAATTTAAAAATAATCTTTGTTTAAGCAAATTATATGATTTTTACATCAGGAACATGCTTTAATATATCACCGGGCTGGCAATTCAACGTTTTACATATTGAATCAAGTGTCGAGAATCGTATTAATTTTGCCTTGTTATTTTTTAAAACAGATAAGTTTGATTTTGTGATATTTATATTTGCTGCTAAGTCAGATGAATTTATTTCTTTTTGTAGCAGCAAGTTTTCTAAATTTATAATAATAGCCATAATAATTCACCCTTTAAATTAGTGTACCCTTTTTTACTAAGCTGTATATACACGGTTCTATTTTATTCAAATAACGCTTTTAATGACGACAGCGAATCAATCATGTCCTCTTCTCCATTAGCCAGTATTACTTGTATAGACATTCCAAACAAAGTGCCTAACATCATCCTAGATAGTGTAACAGGAGATTTATATTTTAATATTCTTTCATCAGAAAAATCATTAATAATATATGTTTCTATTAAGTTGACTACATTATTAAAAAGATCATTTAAAAGCTCTTTAAAAGATTCTGACCAAAGTGCCATACTGGTTAAATCAAAAAGTAGTTTGAATAATTCGGGTTTTTCTTTTAACATTTCCTGAAAATATTCAATTAAGTGCATCATCTTTTCTTTTTCTGTATCTCCCTTTTTTAAGTTATCTTCAATTTCATTCAAATATTGCTGTGTAAGTGTTTTTATTATCTCAGTAAATAATCCTTCTTTGTTTTTATAATAATAATTAAGCTGACTCAGTACAACTCCTGCTTCGTCAGCAATATCCCTTAAAGAAACGCTTGCGTATCCTCTTTCAGATATACATTTAAATGCTGCATTTAGTATTTTTTGAGATTGATTTAAATTTTCTAGTTTATTATCCATCTAATATTCCTCCAATATAGTTCGGACGGCTGTCCAATTGTATTATAGAACAAATTCATATAAACTGTCAAGTTGTAGAATCCAATAATACTATCTGGGTATATGTCTTGTTCTTTTTCTGATGTTAAATATATTCTTAAAGTGAGTCCTTCTTGTGAGTTCACCATGAACTCCACCCTAGTTCATTTAAAAGACATACTACCCCCTTGGTGGATAGCATGTCCTTTTAATATATCTTAAACTACTTTTTCAAAAAATATCGATTGGAAGTATTTCCTCCATTCTCCCTATAGCGTATTTCCTTAGTAAGCAGACCACAACGTATAAGATCAGCTATGCCTCGTTTTACAGTACTCCTTGACATAGAAGTTTCCCTTGCAATAGTATTTATGGCTGGCCAGCATTCACCTTTTGTATCACTTCTATCTTTTAAGTACATGTATACTGTTTTCGCACGAGCTGGTAGTTCATTATAAGAGTAGGAATAAATTGTTCCAAAATAACTCAAGTCTCATCCCTCCTATGTTCTCAATGTCGGCCTTCGTTTATTTTCTCCTGTTTCAGTTTTTGATAATAAGCTCTGTGTATTTACCATACCTCCTATTCTTCTTTCTTCATCTGATTCCAATTCCTCATTTTTCCCCATATCAAGTATAATATTCTCTTCCAAGGTTTCCTTATCTGCATATGCTACTTTGCGATGTGACTTTTCCTCCATAATATATGGCTTCCCAAAAGAAATGCCCCAATCTAAAAACAGACGAAGTACTGTCTTCATTGGATTAGCTCCTGTCTTCATAATAACAAAGTTTCCCTTTGGTAAAGACTTTAGCTCATCCGCTGTTAGTAGTGGTCTCTCCATCATCTGCAGGCTTTGTGAAGGATCATTTTTACCTCTGCTGATACTTCCGCTCATTACAGTTCTGCTGCCAAGTGATTTGGATAGAACTTGAGCAGTTTCTGAATTAGGTGCAAACCCTCCAAATATAGTAAGCTGACAGTTATCTGTTATAATTTCACTGCCTTCTTTACCATAATTTTTATCTAGCTGTGCAAATGACTGAATTATAGGGACCAATGATATTTTTCTGGAACGGCCTGCACTAAGCATCATTTCAAAGGATTCTATCTTTGGAATTGTACCGATTTCATCTGCATAAATCATGACACGATTTGGGAGCTTGCCCCCATTTTCATCTGCTACTGTTAGCATCTCACGATAAAACTGCTGCAAGAATAAACTAACCATAAAATATTTCGTATTATCTTCCTCCGGGAGTATAAGAAAGATTGCAGATTTTTTATTACAGAAAGTTTCAGCATCAATTTCTGTATCAAAACATAGAATCTGCTCCATCTCTGTGTCTAAGAAGGCATTCAGTCTTGATAATACAGTAGATAGAACTGATGCCATGGCTTGTTCAGCAGAGTTTAGTGCTGCACCTGAAAACCATCTAGCCTTATGCTCTGGTGGAAGTTTATCCATTAATAACTGAAATTGACTTTTTCCCTTTACTTTGCTTGGTGCCATTAAGTCCTGTACCATTTTAAACACACTTATGATATGTCTTACATCTACTATTTCACCTTCTTCCTCAGTAGGTGGGAGATACTCTGCAATAAGCAAAATAACAGCTGTGAGAAGTCCTTCGGCTGCATCATAGAAAAAAGCATTTTGACCGTAAGCAGAACTGTCACCTGTAGAATTTATAATAGTTTTAGAAATAATCTTTGCATACTTCTCAGCCTTTGCTTTTACAGAAATATTGTTGTTATCTTCTCTATACTTATCCATATATTTGTTAACTAGATGCAATAAATTATTTCCATCACTTCTTGTAGGATTTCTTAAGTCTATAACTGCAATATTGTATCCGTAGCATTCTTTAGCAATCCTTCCATAGTTTCTGGCAAGATCACCTTTTGTATCAGTAGTTATAAAACTCATACCAGTTGCACAGGCATATTCCAAGTTTGGATAAAGGAAAAATGCAGTCTTTCCCACACCTGCCGCTCCAATCATAAGACAATGAACATCATCAGTATCTACAAGTGCTGTTACATTATTTTTAACCCCCTTGCATCCAACTATAATTCCTTGCTCTGTCGGTAAATTTTTTCCCTTCCTCCAATCTGAAACATTAAACGGTATGTGCTTATAAGTATTTAAAATTTCTTTTTTAGTAGCAAATCTAGCAGTACCATGCTGACCATCGCCAACAGTTTTTGACTTGATTCCGTTTAAGGTGTAGTAGTGTGAAATCAGTGAAATTCCTCCAATTACTATAAACATAAGAGCTGCCATACCTACAAGCAAATATACTTGTGATTCCATAGTTCAGAGCCCCCTTCCATTACTTTAAGAATTCCATCCGCTAGTCTATCTCCCTCTTCTTTTTGCATAGCCATTTCTCTTATCTGTTTTTGCTCCTGTCTTAGCTCTTGCAGCTCAATCAAAATAACTGCTTTTAAACTATGCTGAGCAATAAACTCATAACTGTTTGCAATAGTTTCTTTTTCTTTCTTAGATAGAATTCCCTGATATTTACTGACTTTTGAGATCTCCTGTCCAATCATATCTAATCGGCTATTAAGTCTGTTTCGATTTTCGTATGCCCTAAATTCGGAGTATAACTTCCTTTTAAGAGCACCAATACTTTGATTAAATCCTAGTTGTCTATATTCATTCTCTGCTAACAGCAAAGAAAAAGCAGATAGTTGTTTTAACGTTTCAACTACCTGCTCACTGCTATTTGTTTTGCATTTCTGGAATAGATTATTTAATTTTGATAGGGATTTATCTGTATTTTTAAATTCAGATGTCAGTTCATAAATCTCTGTGCAGATTTTATCCCGTAAGTTATACTGAGGATGTTCCTCTGCGGGTATTGCAGAGAGATTAAGACTCGCCATTAAGTCCTCGTTCCAATCTTTATATTCAGGCATAAGTTTATCACATCTTATTTCCCTATCAATCAATATATCATAGAATTTTTCACCAGTTTCAATCCCTGCTATATCATGATCCAGACATAGTATTACATGATTAAGATGAGGGTTCAATTCAATCATTTTTAACATCGCCTGTTCTGATACTCCGCATAATGATACATAGCTGCCATGCTGCCAATCTTTTTGATACATTGTAATAAAAGAAAGCATATCAATTGGTGCTTCAAATACATAAAGCTTATTGCTCTTTCCAATATAGTTAAAACTATAGCCGGGATTACTGCTTTCTATATTCCCTTTGAACTTTTTGCCTTTCGTATATATTCCATGTTTATGTCCATGACGAGGAATTCCATTTTCATCAATACCTACAAATACTGCATTATGATATTCCTTTGTTTTATCTCGGGATAGTTCACAGCTTTCATAAAGCATTTTATTCCTAGCAAAGAAACTTATTATATCCCTATCAATACATCTTTGTTTAATTAAATATGCAAAAACCCTGCGCATATCAGAATGTTTTTGAGGCAGTACAAAAGGTTTTCTTTTCTCCTGCTCTTTTATATCTGCTGTTTTATATATTACTTCTCCCTGTTCATCAAGCAATCTTGTTACAGCTTCTGGAAAACTCAATCCATAAAAGTTCTGCAAGAAATCAATAGCCAATCCTCCCTCTCTTGTTTCATGATCATACCACCTATTTCCCCTTACTGTAATGCTTCGATCATTAGCAAGTCTTTTTTCTCTTCCAGAACGCAATAGCTTCTCTCCTTGTCTTTCCAAGAAATCCACAAGATCAACTGAATTTGCCCTTCGTTTCTGTTCATCTGTAAAATGAATATAAGTAGCCATAGATTACCTCCCTTTGAATTCTACAACTCAATATTCTGCTCCTGCTCATTTTTCTTATGTCCCTGTGCCATTTTCTTTTCCCTTAACTTTCTCATAAGCTTACTATCAATCTTAATTCCAACTCCTGATGATTTCAGAGGAACATTATCTTCAAATATCCTACTCATATGGTGAAGCATCCTTGATACTGTAAGTGAAACAGAGGGATTTTGAAACCTATCCATATTATCGAGAAAAAATTGAGCATATTCATTTCCTTGCTCGGATGATATAGTAAACCATTTTATTGCCTCTTCTTTATTCTCTATAACACCATCACCCATAAAATATATTTTCCCTAGTAAATACTGTGCGTATTGATTTCCTTTTTCTGCAGATATAAGAAACCATTTAACTGCTGATGGAATATCTTTCTCTATATCTTCACCCTTAAGGAATAACTTGCCTAGCTGATATGCTGCGTACTCATTACTTTGTTTTGAAGATAGTTCAAACAATTCTATAGCTTTATAAATATTCTTCTCCACATACTTTCCATTAAGATAAAGTACGCCAAGAGAATATTGTGCATATTGATTACCACTTGTGGATGCCTGCTCTAAATATTCAATTGCTGTTTTTATCTCTGTAATAGTTGGATTATCTTCTGCAAGGATTAATTTTGCGAGTGAATAACAGGCAAATGTATTTTCAAGTTTTGCTGACTTTTCATAGTATTTCTTTGCTCTCCTTATATCCTTTTCTATACCAACTCCGTTTTCAAGCATCCATCCAAGTCTATATTGTATTTTATCGTCATGACTTTGCTTTTCTAATTTTTCAAAACCTATGAATGCTGAACGGAAATATTTATTTGATTCTTTTTCATTCATATTGGTTCCAATTCCATCACGGTACATCTTTGCGACTTCGAAACTAGCATATGGAAAACCCTGTTTAGCAGATCTTAAATACAAATCAAATGCTTTTATATAGCTTTGATCTACGCCTTGACCATTATAATAGAGTCCAGCCAAAGAATACTCTGCAAACTTATATCTTTCTTCTGCTGATAAAGTAAGCCAGTAGACTGCTCTTTCATAATCTATTTCTGTTCCAAGCCCTTGGGAATATATTTTACCTATACGGTACTCTGTATAATTCCAAGGCTTTCTATCTTCTACTTTATGAAAAGCATTAAGTGCTTTTTCATACCATTTATAGGATTCTTCTATATCAAATTCTACACCAAGACCATCAGCAAATATTCTTCCCATATTAAACATGGCAAGGGCATTTCCCTTTTCAGCTTCTAATTGAAATAAATAAAAAGCTTCTTCAAAATCCTGAACTATATCATCTGTGCCAAATAAGAATTCACAGGCCCTCTTATAATCATCACTCCACTTGACATAAACATCTTCAGTTATATTGTCATTGACCTCTGTTTCATCAGGTAAATCTAAAGCATTCCCTTCCATTTCGACAAAATCTATATCATTTCCAATTATATCTTCTGTTTCTTTTTCTCTTTCTTCATTTGTAATATCAATATCATCATTTGCTATTTCTTCAAAGGAAAAGATCCCTTTATTATAATTATCTGCCTCTTTAATAATCATATTTTTAATTGATTTAAATTCCTTTTGCTTAGATAAGGGCAGAGGCTCTGGCAGATTATCCATGTAGCTGTGCAATACTTCGTTACGCATTTCATACCATAGATCATATGCCTTGCTTATTCCTTCTTCCTTAGCTAGTTCATCTACAATCCCATCTACCATTGCCTTAAGCTTTGGCTGCAAGTATCCATATTGTTTTTTACCCTTGCTGAATTTCAATCGTTCAGCGAATTCTATAAACTGTTCTTCTACTTTACTATTTTGAAAAGTATCCTTTTTCATTTCTGATATTAGTTCCAATAATACTTTCCTTGATTCTTCTTTTAGTTCATCTCTTCTTTTACTTTGTTCTATATAAATTCCTTCTAGTTCCTGACCAAAGATATTTTTTACAAATCCTGATTTCATTTTCTCTATACCTTTTTTCGTCAGATATCCTTCCTTTGAATCTGTAGAGTAACAAATCATATGAATATGGGGATGATGACCCTCATTATGAAAGGCAGCATACCAACGAAAGTTCTCAGGCTTTATCTTTAAAGATTCAGCTATGTCTATGGCATAATAAGAAAGCATATTATGCCAGCTTTCAGCATTATCAAAACCAAGTCTTACAGCATCCTCTCTCCTTAAGGAGATAATCGGAGTCCACACATTTCCTTCATGATTTGCAACTTCATCTGCAATCCTACTAAGAACTAAACTATCACCTCCACCAGTAAATAGCCCATGCTTTCCCATCCTTTCCACCCTTGGTCGATTTGCAATATAATCTACATAGTTTTTACGTTTGCCAATCTTATCGAGGTTTTCTTCTATTGCTATGGAAATAAATTCAGAGGCATTTTCTATTGTGGAATTCTCAATATAGTCCTCATACTCAAACAAATTTTTAGTAGCTGGAAACTCTTTAACTATTTGAGCAATTAATTCTTCTTGTTTTTTTGTAGATGAAAGATTTTTATTTTCAACTTTTATTTTTTCTACACCATCTCTAGTAGCAATATAATTCACTAAGTTTTCAAGATGAGCTGATGTTTTATCACTGCCACCTTTTAGATAAGGGCATTTTAATATCAGTCTTGCCATAGTTTATCACTCTCCAATTCCCTGCTGAAACTTTATCGCCTCCTCCATAGATACTTTACCTCTTGTCTTTTTTACCTGTTGTACACACCTTCCCCTTAAACTCCTAAGTTCTTCATCACTAATTTCTAATCCAGCTGCAAGTATATTCATCATCATGCTCATTTCAACGGATAGACGAAATAAATTATTAGCATTTCTATTCTCCGTTTCTTTAAGTATCCCTTGCATAGCTGAGATTAGTATTTTAGATAGATATCCTGTAGTATCTTCACTTACCAGATACCCCATATAAAAATTTAAAGCCTTATCTATAAATTCACTGCGGCTTTTGCAATTATCTCTTTCAATCAGTCCATCCATCTTCTCTATTGTTTCAGGATAGAGCCATACTGCTGTCCGTTTCTTTGCTTTGCTCTTTATTTCTGCCAATCTATTCTCACCTCAACATCCCATGTTTTACAGCTTGGCCACCTCTATGTGACATCTGTAAATCCCTATTTTATTGGCTTTATATCATTTACGACCACCTACAAGAGCATAAAATGCCTTTTTCGACCACCTCCCTTATTTCTTTCAATCGCACGGCACTGCCGGGCGATGTGGCTGGAAGGTGGAATCTTTTGACCACCTTCCTTTATCCTGCACTAAAATCAATAGGGGGGTTCACTTGCCTTTTAGGCTCATATTCTCCTAAAATCCAAGTATCTTATGGCTTCATCTGCTCTATTCAAACCTCGGCAAATTCGCCTACAAATCGTTTTATCTTTCTTTAAGGATAACTTGTGCCACTCTCGTCCATACAATCGCACACAGGGGCAAATATCGCCCCCAAAATGGTTTTATTCCTGTTGTGTAGATGTAGAAGTAGCTACACCTATATTTTTAGCTGGTTTTCTTGTCGTTTTAGCTCTACTTTCTTCCTCATTCTTTTCATCAATATATT
>JBASLQ010000464.1:0-9001 GCA_049656425.1 Sedimentibacter sp. | reverse complement strand
CAAGTGCTTCCATTTCAATTCCTGTTTGTCCTGTAGTTTTAGCTGTAGCTGTAATTTCAACTTTATTTTCTTCAAAATTTAGCGAAAAATTTATATCACATCCTGAAATAATTATAGGGTGGCACATAGGAATAATGTCGGACGTTTTTTTTGCACCCATAATACCTCCCACTTGTGCAACAGATAAAACATCTCCTTTTACAATTGAACCTTCTTTTATTCTTTCCAGTGTTTCTTTTTTCATATAAATACTGCCATAGGCTACTGCAACTCTCACTGTTTCTTCTTTAGCACTTACATCAACCATTTTAGCTCTGCCTTGTTCATTTATATGGGTTAATTCCATTTTAGCCTCCTATTTGGTACATCATTTTACTTGTTTCACTTTTTCTTTCTGTCTCTAAATGATGTTCCGCCGGTTTATTAAAAACGGCATTTTTTATAACATTGATTAATTCTTGCTCATCGTCCAAATATGGAATTAAATCAATTTCCTCAGCTGAATGAAGGCATGGTTTAATTGTTCCCACTGATGTAAGCCTTATTCTGTTACAGTCAGAACAGAATTTACAGCTTATAGGGCTTATAAGACCTATGGACCCTTTAGCTCCCGGCATTTTATATACAGAAGCAACTCTGCTGTCATCTTTAATTTGAACAAGCTCAGGGTATCTCTCAAGAATTTCCTCAACTTTCATGCTGCATTTTTCGAAATATTTAAATCCTTCCCCTATTGGCATTAATTCAATAAATCTTATCTGAATTGGCATATCCTTTGTTAATTTTATAAAATCGCCAATTTCATCATCATTCATGCCCTTCATTAAAACTGTGTTTATTTTTATAGGCACCATATCCAAACTTAAACACTTATCAATTGAAGAAAAAACTTTATTAATATCTCCAAGCCTTGTTATGGCATGGAATTTATCTGCTTTTAATGTGTCAAGGCTTATATTGACACGTTTTAGTCCTGCTTTATTCAAGTCTTTTGCCATATCTGCAAGGAGAATTCCATTTGTAGTTATAGATATGTCATTTATTGATGGCATGGATGCTGTATGTGCAATTAATTTATCCAGTCCTTTTAAAATAAGCGGCTCTCCGCCTGTGAACCTTACTTTTTTTATGCCAAGTAAAGCAGAAGCTGTAATGATTTTCTCCACTTGTTCAAATCGCAATATGTCTTCATGGCACTTTTTTTCAACACCATCTTCAGGCATGCAATAAATACAACGTAAATTGCATCTGTCAGTGAGTGATACTCTTAAATAATCAATTGTTCTTCCTCTTATGTCCAGCATAAAATCATCTCCTCTGATATATTATCCTGCCTGTGTCCGAGTAATCATATCCCCCCAGTTCATCAAGTTTTTCCTTGAATTCCTTTGATTTTATAGTTTCAATAAATTCCTTTACTATTTCCATATTCATAAATTCTTCCGGTATTGCCAGGTCATATTCTTCATTGCAAACAGGTATAAATTCAAGCCCCATCATTGCTGCTGCGGAATAAACACCAAGACCTGCATCTGCATCTCCTGCTTCAACTGCAGCTGCTACTGTTAAATGTGTAAATTCTTCCCTGTAATATCCGTTAATTGTTTTAGGATCAATGTTTAATTTATTTAAGTTGTAATCAAGAAGAAGTCTTGTTCCTGAACCTCTTTGCCTGTTTACAAACTTTACATCTTTTTTTGCAATATCGTCAAATGTTTTAATATTTTTTGGATTTCCGCCTTTAACCATGAATCCTTGAATACGGTTAACACATTTAACTAAGCATATTTTTTTATCTGGCAAATATTTTTTTAAATATGAAGAATTGTATTCGCCTGTTTCCATATCCAGCAAATGAGTTGGTGCCATATGGGTTTCTCCTGTTTTCAGTGCCATGAGGCCACCTGTGCTGCCAACATTAGTAGACGAAAGATAATATTTTTTGTTCCTTGTATGCATTATATCAGAAGCAATATCAATAATCGGATCATGGCTTCCTATGCATATTAATGTGTTTTTGATTTTATCTTCATCATTTAAAAGTTTCACTTTAACTGTTGTGCCTGCTTCAATACCTTCAATACTTTGACCAATTTCCAAAATACCGTCAGCATTTACCAATGACATTGTAGCTCCCGCTCCTCTGGTAAGTGGAGTTGCCACATAATTTCCGCCTATATATCCAAGTTTTACTCTTACAAATTCCAAGTATTTTAAAGATGACATGCATCTTCTTGTAAGTTTTGCATCAACTTTTATTTGTTCTTCTGCTTCAATACCTTGATAGCTTAAAATTAATCGTTTAGCTATTTCTTCCATTACGAAATATGCTGATACAGGATAACCAGGTATTCCTATTATAGGTTTATCGTTTATTAGTCCCATCATTACCGGTTTTCCCGGTTTTATAGCTATACCGTGTATTACAAGTTCTCCAACTTCGCTTATTACTGATGAAGTAAAATCTTCTCTTCCTGCTGAAGAACCTGCATTTATTAAAACTACATCATTTTCTCTATTTGCTTTTAATACAACATGTTTTATTTGTTCATAGTTGTCTTTTACTATATCATATCGTTTGGGAATTCCACCCCAATCACTTACTTGAGCTGCAAAAGTTCTTGAATTAAAATCAATGATGTCTCCTACTTTTAACTTTGTACCAGGCTCAACAATTTCTGTTCCTGTTGGTATAATACCCACTCTTGGGCGTTTGAAAACTTCTACTTCATTTATTCCGCCTGCTATTAAAGCTCCTATATCAACTGGCCTAATTTTATGCTTTGACGGAACAATCAGCTGATTTTCAACTATATCATCTCCCAATGGTCTTATGTTTTGCCATGGAACGGCACTTTGATATATTTCAACATTATTTTCATCAACTTTTATTAAGTCTTCTACCATGATTACGCAGTCAAATTCTCTTGGTATGGAATCGCCTGTATCAACGACAATGTAATCTTCACCTTCTGTTAGAACTACATGATTTCTGTCTGACGCTAATGATGTTTTTTCACTTTTTGCAGCAATGCCGTCCATCGCCGATGAATTGTAATGTGGCGATGATATAATTGCAAATGTAGCATTAACTGTAACTCTTCCATTGGCATCCCATGTTTTTATTGTTTCTGTCTGAAAATTTAAATTGCCAAGTTTATTAAAATAAATGTTCAATGCTTCTTCTAGTTCATAATTAGATAAGTATACATTCTGCAAAATATCGCCTCCTAAAACTTGTATACATTTACAATTTGACCTTCTTTAATTCCTTCTTCATTTCTTTCTATTCTGGTATATCCCCATGCTTTAGAAAATCCTGTTATAAGTCCTGATTTTCCGAATACAGGAGATGCAGTAAGTTCACCATTGTTTTCTTCAATTGTAACAGGAAGATATTCTTCTCTGCCTTTTGCTTTATGGTAATTGAGTTTGAATTTGCATGTTACAGGATATACTTGATCCATGTATCCTGTTAATTTTTCAATATAATATTTAACCATCACCTGGAAAATAATTGCACATGCGAGTGGGTGTCCCGGCAATCCGTATATAATTTTCCCTTTGGATTTTCCAATTATAGTAGGTTTTCCCGGTTTAACAGAAATACCATGTACCAATACTCCTTCATCACCTAAATCATTGATAACTTTAACTGTGTTATCTTTTTTGCCTACAGAACTGCCTCCTGAAATCAAAACTATATCACATTCAGAAACAGCTTTTTCAACAGTACTTTTCAATAAATCATATTCATCTTTAACCAGTCCGTATATAATTGCTTTACATCCGCCTTCTTCTATTAAAGAATACAACAAATATGTGTTTATATCTCTTATTTGACCTGGTTTTATTTGTTCTTCAGGATTAACTACTTCATCACCTGTAGATATTATTCCAATGATTGGTTTTTTGTACACTTCTGTTTCCACAAACCCTAGGCGTGAAAGCACTCCAATTTCATAAGCTCTTAATTTTGTTCCTTTTTTTATCACTACTTCATCTTTTTTTATATCTTCACCAATTTCTATTACATTTTCTCCTGGTGAAGATGGTTTTGATGCAAGAATTGTACTTTCATCAAGTTTTTCTGTGTATTCAATCATTATTACCGAGTCTGCTCCTTTGGGAAGCATGCCGCCGGTTGGCACATAATAGCACTGACCTGGAAGGCTTATTTCACCTTGTGCTTGCTGACCCATTAAAATTTCGCCTTTTAAGTCAAGTATTGACTGCATTGATTCACTGGCACCGTAAACATCTCTTGAATAAACTGCATATCCATCAACAGTGGACCTTCTGAAATCAGGTACATTATCAGGAGCAACGACATCATTTTTAAGTATTCTGCCTGTTGCTTCAAGCAGATGCAAAAAATCACTTCCTAATTCTTCATTAAAATTATCATCTATTACACCTCGTGTATCCTTAATTGTCAATACATTAAACATATCCATACATTATGCCCCCTATCTAGCACACTCACCGCCGCTGCCACTGAGTATTTCAATTCCATGAGGTAACGCAGGAAGTACAAATTCCAAATTTTCAACTGCTCCTTTAGGACTTCCCGGAAGATTTATTATTAATGTATTATCTCTTATTCCTGCGATTGCTCTTGATAGCATTGCTTTTGGTGTAATTACTAAAGACATTTGTCTCATTGCTTCACATATTCCAGGTGCTTGTTTTTTTATAACTTTTAATGTTGCTTCCGGAGTTACATCTCTTTTAGAAAACCCAGTTCCTCCGTTTGTAAGTATTAAATCAAGATTAAGCTCATCACACATATATATGAGCTCTTGGCTAATTAAATCTATTTCATCAGGTACAATCTTGTAATATTCAATTTTATATTCCTTGTCTTCAATAGCTTTTCTTATAGCAGGCCCTGTTCCATCAACTCTTTCGCCTTTTGAACCTTTATCGCTTATTGTTAGAATTCCAGTTCTTATCATTTTGAACCTCCATATTATTTTTTTATCATATTCCTTAAATAATTAATATTTGTTTCACTAGTTTATTTGTAGGGTTATTAAGTACATTTTCTTTATTTCCCATTTCAATAATCTTACCTTTATCCATAAATATAACATAATCTGCAATTCTCTTTGCTTGGAAAACATCATGTGTAACAATTATAACAGTTCTTCCACCAAATGATAATTGTTTAATAAGATTTTCTGCTTTTATAGAGCTCTCAATATCCATGCTTGCTGTAGGTTCATCAAGCATAGTAATTTCTGTTTCTAAAACAGCGGTCCTTAAAAGTGCAATTTTTGCTCTTTCACCTCCAGACAGCCAATGTGCCTTTTTATTTAACAATGCATCCACTTCAAAATAATGCATATATTTCTCTACTCTTAAATTTATTTCTTCTTTGTTAACTTTTTTAAATTTCAACCCGCTTATTATATTTTCATAAGAAGTTATATTAAACAAATATGGTTTTTGTACTAATATTGAAATTAAATCTCTGGAATAATTATTAAATTTTTTTCCGTCATAATATATATTCCCATAGCTTAAATTATTTAAGCTGGCTATACAATTAATGAGTGTGCTTTTCCCGCTTCCGTTAGAGCCAAGTATAACATAAATTCCTTTTTTAAATTCTAACTTTTCAATGTCAAGGACACGACTTGAGCCATAATCTTTAACCGCATTTTCCAATGTAACGTTCATGATTATCCCCTCCTTTGTATCCTATATAAAATTGAGTTCACTAAAAAAGATATAGATAATAAAACGAAACCAATAACTACTGCTTCATTAAAATTGCCCTTTCCTGTTTCAAGTGCAATATAAGTTGTCATAACTCTGGTTTTTCCTCTTATGTTTCCACCAACCATCATAACAGCTCCAACTTCAGATATTGCTCTTCCAAAACCTGCTGTTATAACAGAAAAAAGCTGCATTCTGCATTCACTTACTATGGTAATATATGTGCTCTTCTTGTCAGCCCCAAGGGATATGCATGTTAATTCAATATCTTTTGCAACTTCCGAAATTGATGAAACTGTAAGTCCAAAAATAATCGGAAAAACAAGCATTGATTGAGAAATAATCATTGCAGTTGGTGAAAACAAAAGGCTATAACTCCCAAATGGACCCTTTCTTGACAGTAACATGTATACTAAAAGTCCTATCAGTACTGGAGGCAAACTCATGAGGGTGTTTGCCACCCTCATGATAGGTTTTTTCAATTTGAATTCATTTAGTGCTGTTATAATGCCTAAAGTAAGCCCCAAAACAGAAGCTATAAATGCAGAAGTCAAAGAAACCCTCAAGGACAGTACAATTACCGGCAATATATCATTGTAGGTAGTTAAAAATTCTTTAACAAATTCAAACATTCTTTCACCTTAAATTATATTATTTTGCATTTGGTACAAACAATGACTGTCCAAATTCTTCCATGCCAATTCCAGCTATTAGCTCCTGTCCTTCGTCAGAAAGAATCCAATCCATGAATTCTTGAACTTCTGCTTCTTTTATAGGATATTTTTCCGGATTAACCATCATTACACCATATTGATTGTACATTTTATCATTTTTCTCTGTTACTATAACAAGGCCAAGCTCATCTTTCATTGACAAATAAGTTGCTCTGTCAGTTAGAGTATAACCTTGCATTTCGTCAGCCATTTGCAAAACAGCTCCCATGCCTGTCCCTGCAGAAACATACCATTCTCCTTCAGGAGTGATATTTGCTTCAGTCCAATATGCTTTTTCTTTTGTATGTGTGCCTGATTCATCACCTCTGGAAATAAATGTTGACTGTGTTTCAGACAATATTTCAAATGCTTTTATAGGATCATTTGGGGCGTTTGCAATCAAGCCTGCAGGGTCAGATTCTGGTCCTACGATTATGAAATCATTGTACATAACATCAAATCTTTCAGTTGCAAATCCTTCTTCAACAAAAGCTTCCTCCTGGCTCTTTGCATGAACTAAAACTCCGTCTGCATCACCATTTTTAGCTAATTCAAGAGCTGCTCCAGTTCCTTTTGCTACAACATTTACAGTTATTCCTGTCTTTTCTTTGAATACAGGCAATATGTAGTCTAAAAGGCCTGAATCTTCTGTGCTTGTTGTAGTAGCTAATCTGAAGCTTCTCACTTCAGCAAGTTCAAGTTCCTCTGCCGGTGTTTCTACCTGTGTTTCTTCAGCGAGCTGAGCTTTAGGTTGTTCTGTTTGTGAACATGCTGTCATTGAAAATATCAATACCACTGAAAGCAAAGATATTAACAGGTTTTTTATTTTGTTTTTTTTCATAAAAAAACTCCTGTCATATAATTATAATCTATGAAAAGAGAAATGCCTTAATAAAAGCATTCTCCTTTCCAACGGGAGGCTCATTTGTTTCCAAACAAACCCTGACGGCTTAAAATTCATGGCAAATGCTTTAGAGTTCTAAGCTCGGAGAAATATTTAACTTGTCCTATAATTTTATATTTAAAATCAACAATTGTCAACTTTTATTAAATTGCTAAATTTTATAAATAAAAATAGTTTTGGATTAGTAACGTTTTCAGTGGTTTAATATTATTCCTTTTGGTATAATACTAAACCATTCTTTAGTTATTTGCAATACTATTCCATTTGAAAATGATTATAAAAATAAATAATTTCATATGAATATTTTTACGAGTATCTCTCATTTCTTTTTTTGCTTAGAGCTTACATGTTTTTTTCGTCAAATATTACTTTACCAATGTTGATTTTCCGCAGCCTGACTCACCTACAAGATCAAGCACTTCACCTTTTGCAATATTTAACGAAACTCCGTCAACAGCTTTTACAAAAGCAGTCTTTGAGTCTTTTACAGGAAAGTATTTTTCATTGTTCATTATAAAGATGTAAATGTATATAAAATATTGTATCCATTAAAAGACTTTTATATTGATATAATAGAACCGCTAATCGGAGCTGAAAGCAGTGATGATAAATATGAACTAGTTTAAATTTCCTCACGTGCATTAAATGATACAGTGAACACAGTACCTTCGCCTTCTGTGCTTTCTACATCTATTCCCGCCGAATGGAGTTTAAGTATATTTTTTACTATTGTAAGTCCTATGCCATTTCCTTCAATTTCATGCCTGCTTTTATCGCCCCTGTAAAATCTTTCAAAAATAAAAGGCAGATCCTCTTTGTTAATGCCAATACCATTATCCATGATTTCAACAAATATTTTTTTATTTTTTTCATAAATACTGATTGTAACTTCCCCATTATCTAAAGAAAATTTTATTGCATTATAAATTAAATTAATAAATACTTGTTTAAGTTTATCTTCATCACCAGATATTATATAATTTTCATCTGCTTTCTTTATTAACTGTAATGAAATATTTTTATTTTCTGTTTCAACTAAAAATTCATTGCATAAATTTTCTAACAATTCATGCAGATTAATTGAATGAAATGTTAATTTCATGCTTTCCTCTTCAAATTCCTTCAGCTTGTCTAAATTGTTCAACAATTTGCCAAAACGTATGATTTCATCATTTAAACGTGAAAGCCTTTCTGTCGTTACAGGAAAAACGCCATCAATCATAGCTTCCATGTTGTTTTGCAGCACATTTAACGGTGTCCTAATTTCATGAGAAATGTCTGATACAAGACGTTTCCTCAGCATATCCTGATTGTTGAGTTTTTCAGCTAAAATGTTTATACTTTTTCTTAGGTTTTCTATTTCTTCTATATTGCTGAATCCATGAGATTTAGCATCAAATTCACCATTTGACAATTTAACTGACATATTAGAAACTTCCTTGATTGGTGCAGAAAATTGTTTTGAGAAATATAAACTTACAATTCATATAATAACAATTGTAATTAAACCGCTAAAAGCTATACTTTGATTAATAGATGATTTAAACTTAATATCTTCTTCATTCATTAACAACGATGAATATTGTCCAACTTCTACATAACCGACGGTTTCTTCTTTATATTTTATTTCAAATTTTTTTGTTGAATAAACACCTTGATT
>JBASLQ010000463.1:0-2151 GCA_049656425.1 Sedimentibacter sp. | reverse complement strand
CCACAGAGCAGGTGAAGGAGCACCTTATGAACGGCTAAAGCCTCACGGAGTGCCTATTGATGAAAAAGTAGCAGCAGCAGATAAAAGCATTGAAATTGGAAATTTATCACCATTGGAAGGTTTAGTAACACATGAAGAAATGCATGAACTCGAAGAAAGGTTTGAAAAAGCAATGGTTTTAAAGGACTTTGACGTAAATGACGTTGAAGCAGGCAGAGAATATATTGAAGCATACGTAAGCTTCTTCAAGTTCGCCGAAGGTGAAGACCATGACCACGGACACAATCACGGTAACGCACATGGGCATGAACATCATTAATAAATTTTATTAAATTCTAATGATAAAATCACCCTATAGGTATGATATAATAATCATTATGGTGATTTATTTATTATTGAAAATTGATTCAAGTCAAAGTATATTACTTGAAAGTATTGTATAATCTACATATATTACATTGGAGGTAAAAAATGAAAAAGGTGACTATTCAGTTAGATGAGCTTGTATGCCCAAGCTGTACAAAAAAAATCGAAGGGGCACTAAAAAAGGTTGACGGAGTTGATGAAGTAAATATTCTGTTCAATGCCAGCAAAGCCAAAATCAACTATGACGAAACAAAGACTGATACAGAAAAACTTGCAAAGATAATAACAGATCTTGGCTTTGAAGTTCTTAGTACAAAATAAATAATAGCTGTAGGAGCCGGGGGGCTGAGATGGAATAAATGATGCTCCGGGGTTGGCAGTTGCAGATTTCATAAATGCAATAAGGTTAATGAACTATACTGATAAAATTTCATAGGAGGTTCGAAGGTGAAAAGCTGTACGTGCTGTTCATGCAATGAAAAATTGTGCATAGATAATGTGCCCATATTTCACGACTTAACATTGGAAGAAAAAGAAAGCATAATGGATGCTTCTGTTCACAAGATGTTCAAAAAAGGTGAGGTGATTTTCACTTCCGGTGATTCTTTTGACAACTTGATTGTTGTAAACAAGGGAATAGTAAAAATTAATAAAATTTCAGCCATGGGCAAGGAACAGATATTGCGAATACTTGAACCCGGTGACTTCATGGGTGAACTTTCCCTATTTTCTAAAACAATAATAAACAACAATGCAGAAGCTTTGGAAAATTCGGAAATATGCATTATCAATGGAGGAACAATCAAGGAACTTCTATTGAAAAAACCTGAGATAGCAATAAAGTTTCTTCAGTCCTACACCAAGAGAATAGAAGAGTCTGAAGAGCTTATCGAGCAAATAGGTCTTCGTGATGTGGAGCAAAGAATAGCAAATTACCTGCTCCTTGAAATTGAAAAAAATGCAATTGAAGATAAAAATAATGAATATGAAATAACTTTACCTGTGAGCAAAAAAGATCTGGCCGCATTAATAGGAACATCACAGGAAACCTTGAGCCGCAAGCTCTCGCTTTTTCAGGATAACGGCCTTATAAAGCTCAAGGGACAGAGAAAAATAATAGTAAAAGACATGGAAAGCTTGAAGCAGATGAAATAAAAAATCTCCTTGAAAGTAAGGAGATTTTTTATTGCGTTTATTTTTCCATGTTTTTTTCCAGTTCAAAAAGTCTTGGGAACAATATGTTACTTTCCAGATGAATGTGCTGGAACACGTCTGATTCAAGTTCCTTAAGTTTTTTATAAGTCAATTCGTAAGTTTCGCACCCGTCATCAGGAGATGTGAAGTCGTTTGTAATATCTCTTAGTTCCTTAAGAACATTGCCTGCTTCTGTATGTTCATCCTGCAGTTCACGTATTATCCTCACTGCTTCGTTCAAATCTGCTAAATCGTTGGTTTCTTCGAATTTCTTGATTGCAGGATACGGTACAGCCTCTTCTTTAGCCAGATGCAATTCCAGTTCCATTTTTATTGTATGAAATAATTTGTGAACCTTAGAAAGTTCCGGATGATGCTTACCGTGAACTTTCAGAATTGTTGTTGCAAGCTTGCTTATTCTTGGAAGTTCTGACCAAAGGTATGCATGATGTGTGTTTACGATATGGTCTGTCAATTGACTCAGTGGTGCTTCTTGCCAGTTTTTATCACTTAAATCATTTTCAGCTGAATATTCTTCGTACAAGTTATACAGTTTGTTCATCACTTCGGTTTCGTCTAACTTCTGTTCTT
>JBASLQ010000462.1:0-5191 GCA_049656425.1 Sedimentibacter sp. | reverse complement strand
GTTTAATTGAGTAAGCTTTTTTATTAAATAAAAAGCTTACTCGTTTACGGTGATATAATGTTCCTAATTGAGGCCAATGGATAAAAAAGTGTTATAATTAATTAAATGATAACAAAGGAGGTTTTGTTTTTGCTACTTGGCAAACGATTACAGATTGAGTTTTTAAGGGAGGAATTAAGATGGATGAAAAGAAATTTGGATTAAGTATGAAGAACAGCATAATCATTGGTGTAGCATTTGTTTGGTTTACAACACATTTCGGAGGTGGCTTTGCTTCTGGAGCGCAAATCTATTTGTACTACTTGAGATTTGGGGTTTGGGCGTTGATTATGCCTGTATTAGCTATGGGCTACAACGCATTCTATTTTTCTTATGCATTGTATTTTGCCAGGAAACATCAATTGTATGACTACAGGAGCTACAACAACCATTTCTATGGCAAGTATTCTAAGGTGTTTTCTAATCTCTTCGAACTGCTATATTTGGTAATTATGTTTCTTCCTCCTGCGGTGGCATTCGCAACCGGAGGCGCAACAATGGCAGCATTAACTGGTTGGCCTTTTATGCTCTGTACTTTGATTATTGGTGTGTTTATTTTCACAATTGCAATTTATGGAACTAACGTTGTTCGTAAAACTGCTTCAGTGCTTTCAGTACTTATCATAGTTGGTTTATTTGTTGTTTACATCCCAAATATTATTGCTCAGTGGAGTCAGATTACTTCAAATATAAATGCTTCAGCGATGACCACCTTAAATAGTGATTTTTTTGGTGATGCGCTGTATTCAGCTTTCCTTTATGGTACTTTTCAATTGACTAATATCGCTGTTTTTGTGCAACATGCAGAGGCGTTTGATTCACCAAAAGATTCCATAAAGAGTAATATTGTTGGTTGGATCATAAATTCACTTATGATGGTTCTGACTGTTGTAGGCTTATTCAGTATCATGAATGATCCTAATATTTCTTCTAATAGTGTTCCTGTACTTAGTATGACTAAAAATGGCGTGGGCTCAACGTTATTTACTCCAATGATTTCGATTCTCATCATTTTAGGCGCAATATCTACAGCGGTCAATATGGTAGCTGCCATGACAAAAAGAATACAGAGTACCACTGAAGATCCTAAGATTACCCGAGAGGCGGCGAAAAAAGGAAAACCTACAAAGATTTCTATTATCGTGACTCTTATTATTTGTATCCTTGATTTTGGTGTCGCACAATTTGGCTTGATTCCATTAGTCGGTAAGGGTTATAGTTTCATAGCTTATCTTACTATTCCGATCATTACTATACCATACATAGTGCATATGATTGTGACCAATTTTGATCGAAAGAATCCACCACGCGTTATCAAGGAAACTACTGAATAAAAAAAAGGTGATATCAATATCAATCATTAACTTTTTCTAAAAGGAGGACTTTTAATTTTGAAAATTTTCGTTATTAACCCCGGCAATACCTCGACAAAACTTGCAATTTTTTCTGATGATAAGGAAGTTGTATCTGATAATATTCAGCACCCCATCGAGCAGCTTAAAGATTTTGATACAATTTATGATCAGCTTGATTTTCGTATGAAGTGCATTAATGGGTTCCTGGAGGAGCATACCGTAGACATTTCCACACTGTCAGCGGTAGTGGGACGTGGAGGTTTGGTCCGTCCGATTCCTTGTGGAACATATTTAGTGAATGACCTGATGATTAATGATCTTAAAGAGGGCAAGGAAGGACATCACGCATCGAATCTGGGACCGGCATTAGCAAAGGAGATTGCGGACATAGCAGAAATACCTGCATATATCGTTGATCCAATCACAGTTGACGAGATGGAAGGTGTTGCAAAAATTACCGGATTTCCGGAGATTACAAGACAAAGCCGCCTTCATACTTTAAACCATAAGGCTGTGGGCAGGAAAGCAGCAACCACTCTAGGGAGCCAGTATGAAGAAATGAATTTTGTTATATGTCATCTTGGCACGGGTATATCAATAGCTGCCCATAAACAAGGGAAAATAGTCGATATGTGTGATGCTCGTGGAGAAGGTCCCATGTCCGGGGATCGGGCAGGAGGGATTAATTCCTTTCTGATGATGGAATTTGCCTTATCATGTCAATTGACTCACGATGAGCTGGTTAAAAAGATATATAGCCAGAGTGGGATAGTGGGCCATCTTGGTACTAAAGATATCAGGGAAGTTGAGCAGCGCATTCAAAATGGTGATGAGCATGCTAAACTGGTTCTGGATGCTATGATTTATCAGTGTGCTAAGGAGATTGGAGCGCAGTCAGCTGCCATTTCAGGTAAAGTTGATCGGATTATATTAACAGGTGGAATGACATATAGTGCATATATAACAAAAAAATTATCTGCCATGGTGGAGTTCATCGCACCAGTGATGGTTTTCCCCGGCGAGGAGGAAATGGAAGCTCTGGCGTTAGGGGCACTTAGGGTTCTAATGGGAGAAGAAGAAGCAAAACAATATAATTAGTTTGAATGTACGAGGACTAAAGGAGGAATATAGATTATGAAACAATTGTTAACTGGAAACGAAGCTATTGCAAGGGGAGCATATGAGAGCGGGTGTCACTTTGCAACGGGGTATCCGGGCACTCCAAGCACGGAAATATTAGAAAATCTTGCAAAATATAAGGAAGTCCATTCACAGTGGGCTACCAACGAGAAAGTTGCAGCTGAGATTGCAGCAGGTTCTTCTGCTGTCGGTGCAAGAACAATAATAACCATGAAAGTAGTTGGTCTTAATGTGGCTATGGATCCTTTGATGACCGCTTCTTATCTTGGTGTACGCGGAGGGCTTGTATTTATCGTGGCTGATGATCCGGGATGTAGCAGCTCTCAAACAGAACAGGATAATCGAATGGTTGCAAAATTTGCGAAAATCCCTTTACTTGAACCATCAGACAGCCAGGAATGCAAAGATTTTATGGCTTACGCTTTTGAAATCAGTGAAAAATTTGATGTGCCGGTGATGATTCGTATGACCACAAGAGTTTGTCACAGTAAGTCATTGGTGGATGTAGGTGAAAGGAAAGAAGTTGTAATTTCTCCATATGTGAAAACTCAAAAGTATTGCAGTTCACCGGGTTTAGCCAGAAAAAATCATGCACGGCTTGAAAAAATACTTGTTGAACTGGAAGAGTATTCGAACATTACACCTATTAACCACATCGAATGGAACAAAAAGGATATTGGAATTATTACCAGTGGTGTTTCCTATCAGACTTCCAAAGAAGCATTTGGTGATAATGCTTCATATCTCAAACTTGGTTTAAGCCATTGTGTTCCTAAAAAAATGATTAGGGATTTTGCTGCAGAAGTTGGAAAGGTTTATGTGATTGAAGAAAATGAGCCTTTAATAGAAAATGAAGTAAGACTTATGGGTATAGAGTGTACAGGCAAAGATAAACTTCCAAATTTATATGAGCTAACTCCTGAAATTCTTCGGAAATCTTTGTTAGGCATTGAAACAGAGGCGACAAATACAATTGATGAGGAAATGCCTCCGCGCCCTGCCGTATTATGTGCCGGATGTCCTCATAGAAGTATGTTTTATGCAGTTAGCAAGAAGAAGAATGCGGTGGCTGCTAATGATATTGGCTGTTATACCCTGGGTATGGTTCCTCCATTAAGCGTTACAGATACTATTTTCTGCATGGGTGCAGGTATCTCAGCAGGTCTTGGTATGGATCGAGCTTTACGTATCAGCGGTCAGAAGAAAAAAGTATATGGGTTTATTGGAGATTCTACATTCTTCCATAGCGGAATCACTGCGCTCATCGATGCTGTATGGAATAACCATAATATTGTCATCTGTATCATGGATAATCGATCGACAGCCATGACAGGACACCAGGGAAACCCCGGAACAGGTTATAACCTTTCAGTTAGTGACAGTCCTATGATAAATATTGAAAACATCGTAAAGGCTGTAGGTGTACCTGAAGAAAAGATAAGGGTCGTAGATTCATATGATCTTAAGGCAGTTATTAAAGCGGTGAACGATGCTGAAGCATACGAAGGGGTTTTCGTAATCATAAATAAAGGTCCCTGCGCACTCCTGAAAGACGTACAAAAAGAAAGAGCGGATATGAAATGCCGTATTGACCAGGAAAAATGTACTATGTGTAAATCATGTATGCGCATCGGATGTCCCGCTGTTATAATTAAGGATGGAAAAATGAGTATAGACGAATCTACTTGTAATGGATGTACTCTTTGCATGCAGGTTTGTGCTTTTAATGCGATAGAAGAGGTGAAAAGATGAATAAAAGTATATTAATGGTAGGAGTAGGTGGACAGGGTACTATACTGACCTCCAAAATTATGTCAGAAGGATTGCTGCGTCAGGGCTATGATGTAAAAATGTGTGAGATTCATGGTATGGCACAACGTGGCGGAAGCGTGACCACTCAGATAAAATTCGGGGATAAGGTTTATTCAACCGTAATTGGAACAGGAGAAGCAGATGTATTAGTGGCATTTGAAAAGGTAGAGGCAGCCAGATATTTGCATTGTCTGAAACCGGGAGGAGCTTTGATTGTTAACGATTTTGAGATTTACTCGCTTCCTGTCCTAAGTGGCGCAGCTAAATATCCCGCTAATCTGGAAGAAAAGTTAGCTGAAAAATTCCCACAGGCAAAAATAATGAATGCTAATGAAACGGCAAGAGAATTAGGAAATGAAAAAGTACAGAATATAGTAATGCTTGGACTTTTGGTAAAAACTTTGGAACTGGAAGAGATTGATTGGGAGAGCATCATCAAAGAATATGTTCCACAGAGATTCCATGACATGAATATTCAGGCATTTCAGGAAGGTTTAAAGTATAGAAAGGAGAAAAACCATGTTAGTTTATAAAAAAGTATGCATCAGCGGCATGACAGGCGTCAGTGACGAAAATTTAAGAAGCTACAAGACAAAAGTTGAAGAAAGATGCCCCGGGGCACAAGTGGATATTTTAAGCAAGGATATCCTTTCTGAAGAAGAAGTAATCCGACAAATGCAGGGATACGATATATTAATGTCCGGCTTTCAGACTATGACCGAAAAAGCTTATGCAAATACTGATTTAAAAGCTTTTGTTGCCTGCAGCATCGGAGTTGACTTCGCTAATATTAAAGAAGCAACCAAACATGGAGTAGTCGTTGCAAACAATCCAACATACTGTAC
>JBASLQ010000461.1:0-4137 GCA_049656425.1 Sedimentibacter sp. | reverse complement strand
GTAACGATGAGTATTAAATGTGGTGCTTCTGATTCAACATCGGGATTGGCTTCTAACTGTGTTATAGGTTATGTAGCTGATAAAGTTATAGATCTTGGTGGTACAGTTGTTTTTGGTGAAACGACTGAGTTTATTGGTGCAGAACATATTCTTGCAAGAAGAGCAAGAACTCCGGAAGTAAAAGACAGAATATTTGAGATAGTAAACAATATGGAAGAACGTTCTAAATCAATGGGTTGCGATATGAGAAAAGGGCAACCGACACCTGGCAATATTGCAGGAGGATTAAGTTCTATTGAGGAAAAATCTTTAGGTGCTATTGTAAAATCAGGTACAAAACCAATTGAAGGGGTACTTAATTATACAGATATGGTAACTGATCATAAAGGACTATGGATAAAAGATACTCCCGGAAGAGAAATAGAAATATTGACCGGAATGGCTATTACAGGTGCACAATGCATGTTGTTTTCAACCGGTAGGGGTGCTCCACAAGGTTTTCCCACAATGCCGGTATTGAAAATATGTGGTAATCCTGTTACATATGAACATATGCAACAGGACATGGATATAAATGCAGGCAAAATAATTTTAGGTGAAAAAAGTATAGAAGAAGTAGGAGAAGAAGCTTTTACGAAATTTATCAATATACTTTCTGGAGAAACAACTAAGAATGAAACTATAAAATATTATAGTTCAGTAGACATTTATACCTTAGGACCAGTAATTTAAAAGTTAATTTCTTGGAAAAATAAAAAAATGATTCAAATGAAGATTATAACGGCTTTAGAAGTTTATAATGCAACATAAACACTGCCGTTTGCCATTGACAATGAGCCTCTAGAATTATGACTCCTTCCATCATCGGCATCCATTATAAAATGCATGATGGACGCCTTGATCACAGGCTATCATAATTCCCCTCATTGTATTCGCCAAACTAGATTATCGTATATTTATGAAAAATATTTACATTATAAAATTTATTTGAAAAAACGGGCATATCTTGACTAATGATATAATTTAAGAGTTTTCATTGTTAAAATTAAAAAATAATAAAACACATGGAGGATATTTGTTATGAATGGTATAATTGCATTATTGATTGGAATTGCATTACTTTTGTTTTTGATTGTTAAGACAAAAATACAAGCATTTCCTGCACTAATAGTCACAGCTATTACTATTGGATTATTATCTGGATTACCTGCTTTAGATACAATCAGTGCTACAACAACAGGATTTGGGAATACGCTATCTAGCATTGGTATTGTTATTGGGTTTGGTTGTATAATGGGTAATTTTCTTGAAAAAAGTGGAGCAGCTAAAAGGATGGCTCTTACTATTTTAAAAATTGTAGGTGTAAAGAGGGCTGATATAGTTCTTGGTCTTTCAGGATTTTTAGTATCTATACCAGTATTTTGTGATTCAGGTTTTATAATTTTATCACAGTTGGCTAAAGAGTTTTCTCGTATAACTAAAAAATCAATGGTAGGTTTAGGCGGAATTTTAGGTATGGGATTATATATAACTCACTTCCTTGTACCACCAACACCTGGTCCTTTGGCAGTAGCCGGAACATTAGGAATAGACTTGGGAGTGTTTATTATTTTTGGTTTATTGTTATCTATTCCTTTGTTTATAGTAGCTATATTTATATTTAGATGGTTTGGAAATAAATATCCAGATCTTATTCCAGAAGAAACTATAGATAAATCAAAATACACAGATGAACAACTTAAGGTATTAGATAAAATATCTTTAAAAACAAAAAATGGCGAAACTTTGGTTTCCAGTGATTTTGAAGAATTAATGTCTACCGAAGAACTACCCGGTGCATTTGTATCATTCTTAACTATAGTAGCACCTATATTTTTAATTCTATTAAATACTTTTGCAAAAATAGTTGGAATAGAAGGTTTTCCATTGCAAATTATTGGTTTGCTAGGTAATCCGGTTGTTGCTTTGTTTATTTCTATATTGATTTCTGTTTATATTCTAGCTAAAAATTTAGATACCGATGAAGCTAGAAAAATTATGGAAAAGTCTCTTGCTGATGCTGGATTAATAGTTTTTGTAACCGGTGCCGGTGGAGCTTTGGGAAATGTTATAAAGGTAACAAACATTGGTCAAATAATGGCAGAGGGAATTATAAGTATAAATATGCCTGTAATATTAGTACCTTTACTAATTGGTACGATGATGAGATTTCCACAGGGCTCAGGTACTACTGCCATGATAACAGGTAGCGCTATTATAGCTCCAATGGTGGCTACACTTGGATTGAATCCTCTTATGACAGGTCTTGCTATATGTTTGACTGCAATGTGTCCATCATATCTTAATGATAGTTACTTCTGGGTTGTAACAAACTTTAGTGGCATGGATGTTAAGACTAGTTTAAAAACCTGGTCTGTAGCAACAATAATAATTCCGATAGTAGGTTCAATTATATTAATAATTGTAAATTCTTTTTTATAAAAATATGAAAATCAATAATGATGTTAGTGAAGGTGAATATAATTAACTAACAATTAGATTGTATTATAATATATTAATGGGCTTCTTCGAGTATAGATTTTTATATCAAACTCAACGCTTATGGCAAATGCCGTGGGCGTTTTTTAATATTTATATTTACGTCGTATTGTTAATTGTCTTCTGTGCACGTTCGATTTGGTTGTTGCGTATTAAACGTTGATAATTTTTGTATTTAATAGAATAAGTAACTATCAACTTTTGTTCAAGCCCATCTTCTTTAATCCATCGCTCTTTGTAAAAGATTTTATCTTTGTATTTTTCTTCATCAAGATTTAAAATGTCATAAACTTTATCTTCATCTGACAGGCGCCAACCGTTTGTATCCAGTGCCCATTTTTTAATTTGTTTTTCTAAAGGAGTCAGGGTAACCTGTTCGTTGGTATTGCCTTTGTTTATGCTAAAGGCTAAAGGAATGCCATCGCCATCCATAAAAAGTCCCATTTGAACTATTGGATTAGGTCTGTGTTCTTTTGATACACCATATTTTTTTATTCCATCTTCCTGCTCAATTTCAAAAAAATAATTTGTACAGTCGTAATAAAGGATACCAGTATTTCTTTTTGAAATCTCTAAGCTGTTTTTATATAACTCGGATTGTATAAAATCTGGTTCTTTGCCTTCTTTTTCAAGACGCGTTAATTCTGCAAGTGTCAAAGACCCGTTACAAATTTTCTTGAAACATACTATAGAATGTATAAAGAAAGAAACTGAGCGTGGGTAAGACATAAAAAGAATTTGCATAAAATATTAAATTATATTATAATTAATTATAATATCTATAGGAGGTTGATGACATGCAGGAATTTGCGAAAAGGCCAGTTACTATTGAAGAATTTGAAAAAGAAAAGACTCAAGATGGTGCGATTTGTGAACTAATTGACGGAATTGTTATGATGTCAAGACCAAGCATTGATCATCAAAAGATTTTAACAAACTTGAGTGGTGAACTGTATCAATATTTTAAAGGAAAGACATGCAAAAACTTTTCTGAAATAGAAATAAAATTAAATAATGATATATTAGTTCCAGACATATCAATTATATGTGATTTTGCTAAATCTTTAGATCAAAGATATGATGGCGCTCCTACAATTTCAATTGAAATATTGAGCCCTTCAACTATGTTTAATGATTTCAATATTAAATCTAATAAGTATATGATTGCTGGTGTGAAAGAATACTGGATAGTTGACCATAAAAGTCAAACAGTTATAATTAATGATTTTGTTAATAAAGCAATGACGACATTTGAGAAAGTTGATGTTTTAAAATCGAATATTTTTGAAGATTTAAAAATTAAATTAGAGGATATATTTGAATAAAATGATGGCAATTTAGGCAATTAAGGGGACAGTTAAAATAACAGTCCCTAATTTATTGCAAAAAGTTTTTTTTAAGAATCACCTCAATGGACGAAAAGAAAAGGTTATCATGATAGTTGTAATATGATATGATAAAAGTAAACTATAGAGTTTGAGGAGAAATATATGCAAAATAGTGAATTTTATAAAAATGGTCAAAAAGTTCAACTATTAACAGGCGATAAGCACACTTACTTTTTTAAAAATGGTAAGAAGAACGGGTCTTGGATAAGAT
>JBASLQ010000460.1:0-6077 GCA_049656425.1 Sedimentibacter sp. | reverse complement strand
GTCCTCAGGCATGCATGTTGGTTTTTTTCTATTTATTATTTCAATTTCAGAAGGGTCTTTAAATACAATTTTTTCTCTCATATGTCCAACGGTTTCATCCATTAAAAAAATTACCGGTGTTCTGTATTTTTCAGCAATATTAAATGCTTTAATTGCATATTCGTATGTTTCTTGAACAGAATTAGGAGTTAATGCAATAGCAGGATGATCTCCATGTGTTCCCCATTTAGCCTGCATAATTTCACCTTGAGCAGGAGATGTGGGAAGTCCAGTGCTTGGTCCGCCTCTTTGAACGTTAACTATTACACATGGTGTTTCTGTAATAGCAGCATATCCTAAGTTTTCCTGCATAAGAGAAAATCCCGGGCCGCTGGTAGCAGTCATAGATTTTAAACCGGCAAGAGAACCTCCTATAATGGCAGCTATGCTTGCAAGTTCGTCCTCCATCTGAATAAACTTTCCTCCAAGCTGAGGCAGCTTCTGAGCAGATATTTCTGCGATTTCTGTAGATGGAGTAATTGGATACCCGGCAAAAAACCTCATTCCTGCAGCCAAAGCTCCTTCAACGCAAGCTTCGTTCCCTTGAAGTAATTTATATTTTTTTTCACTGTTCATCGTTATTTCCTCCTATGTAAATAGCATTATCTGGACACCTAAGTTCACATTGTCCGCAGAAAATACATGCATCCGGATTTGCTATCACGCACTTTTCATTTACTATTTTAAGAACCTGCTTAGGACAAAAACCTACACATATACCACAGCCCTTGCACCAGTCCTTATTTTGTAGAAGATGTTTGTTATTAGCCATATTTACCCTCCAAAATTATTACTGTCTATCTATTATAATAGCACAATCTTACATTTATGCAAGAAATATTTCAGAGAAAATTCAAAATGCAAGTTTTAATTCATAAAATGCAAAACTTATTTATGAAATCGTATGCCTAAAATAAAATTATATGATATAATAGAAAAAATGCATGATGGCAAATATACCAATCATGCATTTTTTCTACTATAAATAATTCAAGAGTTGAATTTTCTTTGTTTGCCATATTTCGCTTCATCCATTTTAACTCTCTTGATTTCTTTTTAAAAATTTTATTTCCTCTTCTTTTAAATAAGTCCATGAACCTGGTTTTAAATTATCCAAACCAATTTCACCTAAAGAAATTCTTTTTAACATACGCACATTATGTCCAACTGCATCAAGCATTTTTCTAACCTGTCTATTTTTTCCTTCAAAAATGCTTATTTGAACTGTGGATGTATTGCCGGAATATCTTATAAGTTTTACCTTTGCAGGAGCGGTTTTGTAATCTTCTATATTTACACCGCTTTTAAGTTTATTAATTGCTTCATCACTGATGCGTCCGTCAACATCTGCCACATATGTTTTATATATATGATATTTTGGATGCATGAGCTTGTTTGCCAGGTCACCGTCATTTGTAAGGAGCAATAATCCTGATGTATTGTAGTCAAGCCTTCCTATAGGGTAAATTCTTTCCTCAATCTCGATTAAATCAAGCACAGTTTTTCTTCCAAACTGATCTTTTGCTGTTGTAACATAGCCTTCCGGCTTATATAGCTTTATGTAAATTATCTTGTTATTTTCTGAGATTGTATTATTGTCAACTGATACCATATCTTTGTCTGTATCAACTTTTGTGCCAAGTTCTGTTACAACAATACCATTGACTTTTACATTGCCGTTAATAATTAACTCTTCTGCTTTTCTCCTGGATGAAACTCCACAGCGTGCAATATATTTTTGTAACCTTTCTTCTCCCATAAATTCCTGCCTTTTAAATAAATTATAGTGATATTATAATACATTTTCTTTAGTTTGCCAACGAAAAAAAGACAATTAATAATTAATTGCCTTTTAAACTGCCTTGGTGTATCAGCTCATCACCCAGGTATATGTTGTATGTTCCGTATATTGTATTATTTTTATTATTTACTATGTGAGGCGTTGTAACATTTGCTTCAAATCGTACTTTATCTTTTTCGTCCTCAGTCAGTGAATAAGTAAAATTGTCTGAAACAAAAATTGGTTTACCGTCTGGAGCAATCCCAACATATTGGTCTTTTTCAACAATACTGTAATTTTTATAATTTTCAAATGCCCAATCAAACAATTTATAACTGTCATTAAACCAATTGTTATCGTTAAGCACTACAACTATTATTTCAGTGTCTTCCTTCTCTGCAGATGCAACAAGACATCTTCCGGCTGCTTTTGTGTATCCGATTTTAATTCCGCTGCCATATTCATATTGCTGTACAACTTTATTTTTGTTGTACAATATTGTATTTAGACTTTCTGCTTTATATTTTACAGTAGAGACAATTTCCTTAAATGTTTCATTTTTCATGGCATAGCTGCTTATTAGCGCCAAGTCGTATGCTGTTGAATAATGATTGTCATCATGAAGCCCGCAGGCATTTGCAAAACTGGTATTATATGCTCCAACTTCAACTGCCTTATCATTCATCATGGAAACAAATCCTTCCTGACTGTTTCTCCCTGTAAAAGCAGCCAGTGTTTCTGCAGCATCATTGCCGGAGCGAAGCATTGTACCATATAACAAATCTATAATTGAAACCATTTGTTTTGGTTTTAAATAAAGGCTTGAACCTTCTATTCCAGTGCTGAATGCAGGTACTTCTATTTTTTGTGTTAAAATGTCTGCATTTTCTATTGATAAAATAGTAGTCATTATTTTAGTTGTGCTGGCTATGGGCAGTTTTTCATTTGCATTTCTGGAGCTGATTATTCTTCCTGAATCTGCATCTATTACTATGTATGATCTGGCTGCTACATCCGGTATTGCTTCTGCATAATTAAACTGACAGGAAAATATAGTTACAGCAATAAGAATAATAAAAACTTTAAAACTTTTACGTATCACTATCCCTTTTCTCCCTTACATCTTTTATGAATGACATGATGTTCATTATTGACGACGTTAAATCTACCGGTGGTGTATCATTGTTAATATTAATAGTTTTAACATCTTTATTACTTGTTTCATAAATAAGTATTTGCGGATTTAACTGTAAATTAACGTACGCTGCGCCTGCAAAAGGTTTTAAATCAACAGAACGGAATTTTTTATCTATATCGCTGCCGCCTATGACAAAATTCATGTTTAACTTTGAAATAGCAAGATAATTTGTGTCATCATATGTAATTTTGCTGCTGATAAGTTTTTCGTTTTCCGTTAAATTGTTGATGTTGTCAAGTGTTGTTCTAATAATGTTTTCTATATCGTTGCTCATTTTATCCCCTTTCTTATTTTGTATATATAATACAGTATGCCCTAAAAAAGGAGAAATATAACATTATCCGTTAAACAGAGATTTTTTTAATACATTATTTACAACAATGAATTCAATGGCAAATGAAGAATTATCCTCTATACTCTCAGGATAAAGATGTATATTTTTAATTATAAAATATCTGGATATTTTTCTTACATATTCAAAATGCTTAAAATGCCATTTAACTTTATCTATTTCTTTTGTTCTTTTGTACCTTGCAATTAATTTATTTGCAAAATCTTTATAAAAAATTTTTTGATGCAGTATATATTTTTTCTTGAATAAAATGACGAGCACTGATATATTTACAAAGGAAGCAGTAAGATTTAACTTGCAGCAAGCCTTCATATTAAAATATATAAAAAGCAGTCCCCCGACAATAAAAATTACAATCCATATTCCCATATTATAAAACAAAAGCAACGAATCTTACGTTGCTTTTTTCTCCTCCTCAGGTTCTATGTTCAAGGCAGGAAGTTCTTGTATGGAATTTAAGCCAAAATGTCTTAAAAATTCATCTGTTGTGGCATAAATTGCCGGTCTTCCCGGTTTATCCAACCTTCCCACTTCTTTAATAAGTCCTTTATCTAAAAGACCTTTTATTACATTGGAGCATTTAACTCCTCTTATTAGCTCAATTTCAACTTTGGTTACCGGCTGCTTGTATGCAATTATTGACAATGACTCCATTGCTGCAGAGGATAAGCTTTTATTTACTGTAGTCTGCAGCAAACTTTGAATAAATTCAAAATTTTCTTTTTTAGTCGTAAGCTGATAGGAATTCCCAAACTTTTGAATGATAAGCCCTTTGTTTGCATCTTCATTGCATTGAATTATCATTTCTTCTAATTGAGTTTTTATATTTGGAGGCGATATATTCAATATTCTTGAAATTTCATTTATATTTAAGGGTTCGCCCCATGCAAAAAGCAAGCTTTCTAATACACTTTTTATATTCATTGTATCTCCTATGCAGCGATTATTATTATATCGCTGTATGTATCTGTTTGATAAATTTTCGTTCCTTGTTTATTTGAGAGCTCCAGCACAGCCAAAAATGTTGTAATTACATATTCTTTTGTTATTTGTTGTTTTTCTTTAAACGTTGTGAACAATGATACTCGTCCGCTGATTTTTAATTTTTTCAGCAATTCATCCACGCAGTCTTTTACACTGTAATTTTCCCTGTATACTTTAAATTTTTCTTCAGGAATAATTTTTATATTTTGATTTTTAATTAAGGACATAAAAACATTGTACAACTCGTAAATGTTTATTTCATTTAATGTAAGCTGCTCTACTTTCACATCAGAAGTAATTGCCATTTCTTCCTTTGGCTTGGAAAAATAGTAACTGCTTTCATCTTCATATTTTTTAAGTTTTTCTGATACATCTTTAAACAGCTTATATTCCAGCAATTTATTAACGAGTTCCTGTCTTGGATCTTCACTTTTCTCTTTTTGAGGTAGCAGCATTTGTGATTTTATTTCAATAAGCGTTGCTGCCATTAAAATAAATTCACTTGCAACATTCATGTTAAACTGCAACATTTGTTCAAGATGTTCAATGTACTGGTCAGTTATTTCTGAAATAGGAATATCATATATATTGATTTCCTTTTTTTCTATTAAGTGATACAGCAAATCGAAAGGTCCTTGAAACACGTTTATATTTACGGAATAGTCCATTTTTCATCCTCTGTTATTTTATGATGTTCTCTAATACATTATTTAAATAAAATTTAAACAGCCCTTCCTTTTCAACGCTGTTTTCAGGATAAAGCTCATACTCACCAAGAACTTGACCGTCTTTGTACAATATTGCTTTACCTATGGATACATCTTTGTCTAAAGGAGCCTTTAAGTTTTCATCTATTACATATTCTAAATTAAAATCCTCAACCTTGCAATTACTTTCTGTAAAATAATATATATTTTCTTTGCTTACAACGTTAAAAGTATCGGTTTTACCGCAATAAACAGTCGAAGTTGAAATAATATCACCTTTTTTGTGGAAAATAAGGTTTTTATAGTTTGCAAAGCCTTCATTAAGAAGCTTTTGAATTTCATTAAATCTTATTTTAGTAGTGTCGCATCCTAATACCACAGCAATTAATGTTGTGTCATTTCTTCTTGCAGCTGCAGATAAACAATATTTAGCTTCGTTTGTGAATCCTGTCTTGCCGCCTAAAAGGCCGTCATAATTATTTATAAGCCTGTTAGTGTTTACTAAAACTTGTTCTGAATCTTTTTCCTTACCAACATAGACAGAATCCATCCAAGTAAGCATATATTGAGTTACATAATTATACTTTAGTAACTCTTTTGTCATAATTGCTATATCATTAGCTGTTGTTAAATGTTCAGGTTCTGGCAAACCGGTAACATTGACAAAATTAGTGTTATTCATTCCAAGTTCTTTAGCTTTGTCATTCATTGCTTTTACACAGCTTTCAACTGAACCGTATAAAAATTCTGCCATGGCAACTGAAGCATCATTTGCAGAACGCATGGATATTGCTTTTAACATGCTTTCAACAGTCTGAGTTTCATATGCTTCCAAATATATTTGGCTTCCACCCATTCCAGCTGCATTTTCTGAAACAGTTAGCTCTTGCTCAAGAGTAACTTCTCCATTTTCCATTTTTTCTGATATTAACAATAAAAGCATTATTTTTGTGATACTTGCCGGTGCCATTTTGTCATTGCTGCTTTTTTCAAAAAGCACCTGACCATCATCTGCAT
>JBASLQ010000459.1:0-4836 GCA_049656425.1 Sedimentibacter sp. | reverse complement strand
ACATTATATTTTCAACTAACAATCTTATTTCTGCATCTTTTATTTTCTTGGCATATGATTTAACCTCAGAAAGCATTTCTGATGGTTCTATAGGAGCTGATGGTATGAGATCATTAATTTTAATAGTATCAGCCGGAAGTTTTCCTCTGACTTTATTTATTTTTAACTGCTTAGTTCCGTTCCATTCCAGAACTTCTCCTCTTACTTTCACAATGCCGTTTTCTGAAATTATTGCTTCAGTTTCTTTTGAATAATCCCAAATTTTTGCATTTATTTCACCGGTTTTATCTACTAAATCAATATCTATATATTGCTTTCCATTTGTTGTTTTCTTAACTTCAAAACTTTTAATTAAGTAAAAACCATCAGCCTTTTCCCCTGCCTTAAGATCTGATATGTTTTTATTTTTATCTGACATGCTTTTCATTTGTTCCCTAGCTTTATCATCTATCATGTCACCAATACTAGCCTGACTCATAATTTACCTCTTTTCATAAATTTATATTTTTATTATATCATACTGACAACAAATCATAAATAATTTTTTATGCATTTGCCAATTTACACACCATCATAATCATCATACATTAAGTTTATTACATAATATGTACCATATTCAGTACACTTAAATAAAAAAAGGGCAGATGCCCTTTATAATTTATTTTTACTTTTCCTGTACTTATTAAATTTAGACACTAATATTACGAAAATAATTACAACCGGAATCAATACCGGAGCTATTGAAACAATGTATATCAACAGATTTTCCACTGTTCTTATAACACCATTCACAGTGTTAATGAAGCCTTCTTTAGCTCTTTCCCACACACTGTCTTGATTCGTTATTGCAAAATTTGCAGTCAGTACTTCTTCAACTTCCAAATTAACAGTTGACATTGAAGCTCTGTCATCTATGTCACTTAAGCTTGTATTAAGGGCATCAATTTCAGTCCTTACTCTTGTAAGTTCACTTTCAATAAGAAGCATTTCTTCAACCGTTTGCGCTTTTTCATACAACGTTCTTAAATGTTCTTCTTGTGCTTCAAGATTTTTTACTTTGTTGTCTTTTTCATAATATTCTTTTGTCACATCAGTTTCATTGATGTTTTTTCTTCTTACTTCACTTGATTCTTCCAAATAAGCTACTAACCCATAAAAATTTTCTTCAGGTACACGAAGTTTCATATTTCCATACATTAATTTTTCATTTTCATATACTTGATAAACTTCTGTGTTGTTGCTTTCTAAAAAACCGCCCAGAGACTGAACCTTGGCTGTAAGATCATTCACAAACCTTTCATAGTCATCAGTTTCAACATAAACGCTGCCTGTCTTGATTACTTTCATTTCTCTTGTTGCAGCTATCATTAAACTATTACTCTGTGCATAAGTATCATCAAGAGCTGTTGCACTAATATCAAAATCATACTTTTCTTTTTCTTCAGCAGATGGCATTGCAAATTCTTGATTGTCACCATAACCTGCTTCTCCACGAGTTTCAGCAGGAGCTTCAGCAGCAGGAGATGAGTTGTAGTCATAAACAATATTTTTAGACTCTGCATTATTACGCATTGACGAATTGTTTATGCCATAAACAAGAATTACTAAAACTAATGCCGCAGCCATTCCTCCATATTTAACCCACCTAAACTTGTTGCTCATAGTTTTCTTAGGAATTTTATCACCGGTAATTACCTTAGGAATTTCAACAATTAAAAGTTTTTCGTGAAGTCTTTTGCAGTAGCCTGATGGTGGTTCTTCATCGGGTATGTTTTTCAACGCTTGTATGATTTTTTTGTATTCTTCCAGCTCTTTTTGACAATCTTCGCACTTTTGCAAGTGTTCTTCTACTAAAAGTCTTTCTTCTTCATCTAATTCATCATCAATATACAATGAAAGTAAATTTTTTATTTCATCACAGTTCATATAATCACCACCTTGGCACTAAAAATTTAATTCATTTTCTAGTATATCTTTTAAATTTTTTCTTGCTCTGTTTAATCTGGATTTCACTGTTCCCAGGTTGCAGGAAAGTATTTCAGATATTTCACTGTAAGAGAATCCTTGAATATCCCTTAATATAATAATTGTTTTAAAATCATCTTCTAATTTATTCAAAGCATCTTTTATTAACTTATTATTAAAATTTTGTTCAACTAACGCATCCGGGTTGTTTGAGTCATCTGCTATTTCCCGTTGAAATTCTTTATTTCCGCCTAAATCTATATTTTCATCAATAGAAACAGCATTTATGCTTTTTTTACGTTTAAAATCAATGCATGTATTCACAACAATCCTGTACATCCAAGTCTTAAAAGAAGACTGCATATTAAAATTCTGTATGCTTTTATACACTTTTATTAATGCTTCCTGAGATGCATCCTCAGCGTCTTCAACATTTTGAAGCACTCTAAGGGCAATATTGTATGCTGTTTTCTTATAATCTTTTATAAGTTCTTCAAAAGCATTAACATCACCATTCCGGCTTTGCTCTACGAGCCATAGTTCATTGCCTTTCATTTTTTCACTCCGTTCGGTTATATATTAGACGTTAACTTTTTTTTATTTGTTCAAATAAATATTTGTTAAATATAAGTTTTTACAAACTGCACTGCAGTTCTGCCTGTTCTGCCTCCATTTTGCATTGCAAATTTCTTGGCATCAGCAAAAAGCTGTTCTTTAGATTCATATTTAACCTGATGTTTTTCAGCTAATCTCAATAATAAAATCATTTGTATCTCCAACACTTGCAGACAAACCTTTCAATGGAAGTTCGAAAAGTTTTTTAAATAAAGTAATATCATGGAGTACTGCTCTTTTTACTTTCTCATCAACAGTCTGCCCTTTTTCCCTTTTAAGGCTAAAAATATTTTCATCTGACAAAATTTTATATGATATGTAATCACCAATTGAATCAAATTCGCTAAAAATCAGCATGCTGCACAAATTATAATAATCATTATCATATTGCTCTTTACTTTCCAATTCATTGTTTTTAAAATATTTCTGGCATAATATATCATAGTTGTACACTATTTGGTCATTCAATAAGTTCCGGTATATTAATAAATTTGATAACAATATTTGCGGCATAATTATTCCCACTGTTTTAAATGTTTTAATCATTATAACATTATAAATACTCTTTATCAACAAAAAAAGCGTTCCTGCGACAGAACGCTTCACATAATTTAAAATTTATATTTAAAACGAAATGTTGCCCGCCTTTTCTTCACATACTTTTATAAGTGTTTCATCAATAATAAGTTTTTCGCATACATTAATGTCTTCATAAAGAGGTCTGTCTTCTGTTAATGTTGGCACGCAATTTCTTACAGCATTATAAACAGGCGTAGTTCCAATACCGAGACCTTTGTTTCCTCTTAAATCAATTCCCTGGCATGCACACATTATTTCCATTGCCAGAACTCTTCTTACATTTTCCATTATTTCTCTGGCCTTTCGTGCAGCAATAGTGCCCATGGACACATGATCTTCCTGATTAGCGGAAGAGGGAATGCTGTCAACTGATGCAGGATGAGCTAAAATCTTATTTTCAGAAACTAATGATGCAGCTGAATACTGAACAATCATAAATCCTGAATTTATGCCGCCATGCTCAACCAAAAAAGCAGGAAGTCCGCTTAACGATGGATTTACAAGTCTTTCAATTCTTCTTTCAGAAATATCTGCAAGTTCAGCCAAAGCTATTCCTAAGAAATCAAAGCTTAGTGCCATTGGCTGACCATGGAAGTTTCCTCCTGAAATACCTTCCTTAGTTTCAGGGAAAATAATAGGATTATCTGTAACTGAATTTATTTCAATTTCTACTTTTTCTTTTACATAATTAATAGCATCTTTGCTTGCTCCGTGAACCTGCGGTGTGCATCTTAAGGAATAAGCATCTTGTACTCTTATTTCACCTTGATTTGTAGTCATTTTACTTTCGTTCAACAGTTGAAGCATTATTCTGGCTGTATCCATCTGACCCTTGTGAGGTCTTACTTCATGTACTCTGTGGTCTAAAGCAGTAACAATTCCATTATGTGCTTCAAAGCTAAGCGATGCGGCTATGTCTGAAATTTTAACTAAGTTTAATGCATCATAAACAGTCAACGCACCTACAGCTGTCATTACTTGTGTTCCGTTTATTAGCGCAAGACCTTCCTTAGATGTTAATTCAATGACAGGAATACCTGCCTTTTTCATTGCTTCTTCCCCACCCATAACCTCACCGTAATATTCTGCAATTCCAAGACCAATCATTGGAAGAACCATATGAGACAACGGAGCTAAATCTCCGCTTGAGCCAAGAGAACCTTTTTGCGGAACTATTGGATGCACTTTTTTATTAAGCATATGTAACATTGTTTGAATTGTTTCAAGTTTTGCTCCGGAATAACCCTTTGCTAAATTATTTATTCTAAGGAGAATTATTCCTCTTACAATTTCAGTATCAAAAGGTTTGCCTGCTCCAACGGCATGTGTTACGATTAAATTTTTCTGAAGCAGTTTTGATTCATCTTTTGATATTGAAACATCACTGAATTTACCAAATCCTGTTGTTATCCCGTAAACAACATCTCCGTTTTCTACAAAATCATCTACGATTTTTCTGGACAATAAAATTTTATCGATAGCTGAATCTGATAATTCAACTTCATAATAATTTCTGCAAACTCCTGCAATTTCCTCAAGAGTCAATGTGTTACCTGTTATAATAACCTTTTTCATCCTTTTCTCCTTCTTTTTTAAAAAAATAGAGGCAAATTTCAGCATACTACAAGTATACTAAAATTTGCCCCCTCATATCTAATGTCTTTAGGCTTATTTCAA
>JBASLQ010000458.1:0-1822 GCA_049656425.1 Sedimentibacter sp. | reverse complement strand
GCTTATAACATTTCTATGGTTTTAGGACCAATCTATCAAGGAAAGCTCATTGACTCCGTAGTTAATGGAAATACAAATTCATCGTTGAAAAGCGGAGCTGTTTTTATTGCAATAATAGCAATGATACAATTCTTCAGATATTTTAAACGTTTTTATATAAGACGGTTTGCCAACAGCACAAGTGTAACAATGCGATTAATGATTTACAACAACATAATGCATGAAACTCAAGAAAACTTAGATAAGGAAAATGTGGGAAATCTAATGACCAGAGCAATCTCTGATGTTGATTTGTGCGTAGAAGGAATGCGTAAATTTACAACTGAAGTATTTGACACAGGTGTGATGATGGTTTCATATTTTATTTCTATGCTTATTTACGATGTTAAAATAACTCTCTTGTCAATGATTTTTATTCCTGCAGCAATGATTTTAGCAGAGAAATTAAAAATAATCATATATAAATATTCCATTGAGTACAGAAATAAAAGCAGCGAAATTGCTGATATTACTTACAGCACTATAGAAAATGCCATGTTGTTTCGCATAAGCGGCATGGAGTCGCACAACAGAATGAAGTATAATAATGAACTTGAAGACTTGCAGAATAAATCAATTAAAGCTAACTTGCTTGAAAATTCAATGCATCCCATTTATAATGCTATAGCAATGCTTGGAGTTGTAACAGTAATTTATATGGGTGGAAATAAAGTTGTGAACGGAATTTGGACTGTTGGAACTTTTTCTGCATATATTACAATGTTTGGAGATTTGGCAATTAAAGCAAGCAAAGCAGCTAAGTTATTTAATTCTGTGCAAAAATCACAGATTTCATGGAAGAGGATAAAGCCATTTCTAACAGAATACAAGGTAAAAGATACTACATTGTTCATAACTGATAAAAAAACAAGCCTTGCAGTGGACAATTTAAGCATTAGTTATCCTGCAACCAATACAAATGTAATAGAAAATATTACTTTTCATGGAGCACAAGGAGAAATCATTGGTGTGACTGGACCAATTGCTTCGGGTAAATCAACATTAGGGATTTCTTTTCTGGGGCTTTATGATTATGAGGGAAGCATTAAAATTAACGGCAAAGAATTAAGAGATTACACGGAATATGCAATAAGCAATATGATATCTTATTTAAGCCACAAACCGCAGCTTTTGTCTGACACAATTTATAATAATATAACTATGGGTAATGGAAAAGATATAGAGGAAGTATTAAAGTATGTATGTTTTGATGTCGATTTAAAAGAAATGCCGCAAGGACAAAATACATTGGTTGGAAACAGCGGCATAAGATTAAGCGGAGGACAGCAGGAAAGAATTGCACTTGCCAGAACCTTGTTAAACAAAAATAAAATTATTATACTGGATGATCCTTTTTCTGCTGTGGATATGAAAACGGAAGAAAAAATCATTGATAATTTACGAGACAATTACAAAGAAAGTTTAATTATATTAATTTCTCACAGACTTACCGCATTTAATAAAATTAATAAAATTTTATTTTTGAATAATGACAAAACAATTGATTTTGGTACTCATGATGAATTAATGAACAACTCGGTGCTATATAAAGAAATATACAATTTGCAGAGTGCTGTAGGTGATGAAGATGAAAAAAAATAAAGTAAAAACAACTGCAATTAATGCTTTGAGTAAAAATAAAACTCTTTCTGTATTTTTGGTTTGCTTAATCATCGGAGTGGTATTGGCATCTTTAATTCCGCCTCAAATATTAAAGTACATTATAGATTATAACTTTACTGAAAAAACCAGCGATGGTCTTATTGGTACTGCAGTTATATAT
>JBASLQ010000457.1:0-3966 GCA_049656425.1 Sedimentibacter sp. | reverse complement strand
CTGTGATGCAGATGCAATTTTAATGAAAGTTGATCAGGTTGGCAATGCATGCCATACGGGAGCATATTCATGCTTTTTCAACAAAGCATATGAAGAAGATGTAACAGATCAGGCAATATTAAATCGTGTTTACAATCAAATTATGAACAGAAAAGAAAATCCAAAAGAGGGTTCATACACAAATTATTTGTTTGACAAGGGATTGGATAAAATATTAAAGAAAGTTGGAGAAGAAACAAGCGAAGTTATTATTGGCGCTAAAAACAAAAACAAGGATGAACTTGTTTATGAAATGTGTGATTTAATATATCACTCTTTGGTGCTTATGGTAAATGAAGGTGTTACAATTGACGACTTAAAGGCTGAATTGACGAAAAGGCACAAATAAACTATTGAGCACGCAAGTGCTTTTTTTGTTACTTTGAATATAAAAAATAAACTACTAAGATAAAATATAAGTAGAATAATTTATAGTATAAAAAAGATATAGTTTTAAGTTTCAATAAAGAAATTGATGATAAAATAAGAAAAAAGTGAAAGAATAAAAGTGATTGTCATACTTCATAAAATTTTTTACATAATAATCGCAATTCTATCACAATACAAGGGTATTATAACAATATAAACTTATATACCTTAAAGTAAATATAGGAGGATATCATGGACGATAACGAAAGAGATATGGTTAATGAAGATAATGAAACTTTAGGAACTGAAAACAATACGAATGATGTAAACTTTATATTACCAACATATGAAGAGCCAAAGCTAAAGACAAAGAAAAAGGGAAAAAGAAAAACAATTTTCGGCTATATAGCTGTAGCAGTGGTTGCTGCATTAATTGGAGGCCTTTCAGGCGGATATATTGCAACAAGTCAATTTAATATAGCGAATAAGAATAATGGAGCACCTTTGACTGCACAAGATGTAAATATCAACTTAACAGATGATGTTTATTTTGCAGCAGCAGTTGCAGAAAAAGCACAAAAAACTGTAGTTGGAATAACAACAGATGTTGTACAACAATACGACACATTCTTTGGACCACAAACTCAAAAATCACAAAGCATGGGCTCAGGCTTCATAGTTGATCCGAATGGGTACATTGTTACTAATGCTCATGTTATCGGAGATGGACAATATGAGAATATTACTGTTTCATTAATAGACGGAACAACTGAAGTAGGAGAAGTGCTTTGGTACGATACAACATTAGATTTAGCCATTGTTAAAATAAATAAAACAGGACTTCCAGCTGTGGAATTAGGAAACTCTGATGAATTAATGGTTGGAGAACCTGCAGTAGCAATAGGAAACCCTATGACTTTAGATTTAGAAAGAACTGTTACACAAGGGATAATCAGCGGATTGAACAGATCAATTGCTTTTGAAAATGGAACAGTTATTGAACCATTGATTCAAACTGATGCTTCTATAAACGCAGGAAACAGCGGAGGCCCATTATTTAATGCAAAAGGTCAAGTAATAGGCATCAATACAGCAAAGATGAGCACTGCTGAAGGCTTGGGATTTTCAATTCCAATAAATACTGCAAAGCCAATAATTGAACAAATAATTGATGACGGAACATTTTCAACAGTGTATGTTGGAATTACAGGTGTAGATGTTGAAACTTATGAAAGAGGTTATGGAATTGACTTGACTGCAGAATATGGAGTGGTAATAATTGAAACCATGAAGGATTCACCAGCCACAGCAGCCGGATTGCAGCCAAACGATGTAGTAATAGCTATTGATGGTGACAAGATTGAAAGTATGTCTGATTTAAAAAGAAATTTATATGAATATAAGAATAATGATAATATAGAGTTAACTATAATCAGAAATGGCAATGAACAAAATGTCACTATGACATTAAAAACAAAGCCAGCCGATTTATAAAACAGAGATAAATCAAAAATATTTTTCATTAAAAATCTCCCAACAAAAAAACAGGTTAAGCCTGTTTTTTTTGTTGTAATTAAATTAAATAGCATAATCAAATTTGTATCCTATTTTTCTTACTATAACAATATTTTTACCGTAATTACCAATCTTAGATCTGAGACACTTAATGTGTGTGTCCACAGTTCGGTCATCACCAAAAGTCTCTGTATCTAAAGAAAATATGCAAATTGTCATATTAGTTTCATAACTGATATTGACCCACCGCCATTTTTACTTCGCTATCGTTCGTAAAAATGGGGTTAAGGCATAAAAAAAGGATATTCTGCATATCCTTTTTCAATAGTGTTAATTACCTAAGTCATACTTTTTTAAGTTAGGAGATACTGTAATATTAGCTTCTGTTGCAGCTATAACTTCTTCTGCTGTAGCATCAGGTCCTAATTCTTCAAGAACAATACCATTAGCGGTAACTCTTAAAAGAGCCATTTCAGTTACAATTAAATTTACTTGCTCTTTTGCAGTTAAAGGAAGAGTGCATTGTTTCAATATTTTTGGTTTACCCTTTTGTGTGTGCACCATTGCAATTATAACTGTATTAGCTCCAACAACAAGGTCCATTGCTCCACCCATGCCAGGAACCATTTTTCCGGGTATTTTCCAATTAGCCAAATTGCCTTTTTCATCAACTTCCATGGCACCAAGAACTGTTGCATCAACATGACCGCCGCGAATTATTCCAAATGATGTTGCACTGTCGAAGAACATTCCTCCTGGTAAAATTGATGTAGGCATACCGCCTGCATTTACGAGGTCCCAATCTTCTTGTCCCGGTGCTGGAGCAGGTCCTAATCCCAGGAATCCATTTTCTGACTGAAATGTTACATCTATATCCTTTGGAATATAATCAGCAACCATAGTAGGAAGCCCGATTCCTAAATTTACAACATCTCCGTCTTTTAATAATTGAGCTACTCTTCTTGCGATTATTTCTTTAGCATCCATTATTTGTCACCCCCAACAATATAGTCAACAAAAATTCCTGAACACATAACATGTTCCGGATCAATTTCTCCGACTTCCACTATTTTATCCGCTTCGACAATTACAACATCTGCTGCTGTCGCCATTAAAGGATTAAAGTTTTTAGTTGTTTTTGCAAAAAACATATTTCCTTTTTTATCAACAATTGAAGCTTTTAACAATGCAACATCTGCTCTTAAAGGAAGTTCGAAAATATATTCTTTTCCGTTTATAACTTTCTTTTCTTTTCCAATCTCAGCTTCTGTTCCGATTCCGGTAGGTGTATAGAATCCTCCAAGACCGTTTCCTCCACATCTGACTTTTTCAGCCAATGTTCCTTGAGGAGTTAATACAACTTCAGTTTCTCCTGAATTCATTTGATTAGCTGTTTCAGGATTAGTTCCAACATGAGAAGCAATCATTTTTTTGAATTGCTTATTTACTACCATTTTACCAACGCCTCTTTCAGGGAAACCTGTATCGTTGCATATAAGAGTTAAATTTTTAATGTTTTTTTCTACAAGTGCATCTATTAAATGTTCTGGGGTTCCATTTGCCAGGAATCCGCCAACCATTATAGTCATTCCTTCTTTTACTTTTTCAGTTGCTTCTTTAACAGAAATAATTTTATTTATCAAAATTATCATCCTTTCAATTTAAAATATTATATTAATATATTTGCAGGGGAGGGTAATCCCTCCCGAATTTATCTTTGTACTAACATTGCTGTTCCCATTCCGCCGCCTATACATAATGTTGCGAGACCTTTTTTTGCATCTCTTTTTTGCATTTCATATATGAGTGAAGTAAGAATTCTTGCACCAGAAGCTCCTATTGGATGGCCAAGAGCTATTGCTCCGCCATTTACGTTAGTTATTTCTTCTTTTAAACCAAGATCACGTGTAACAGCTATTGTTTGAGATGCAAAAGCTTCATTTGCTTCTACTAAATCTAAATCATCAACTGTCCAGCCTGCTTTTGATAATTATTTTAACGATGCAGGAACAGGACCGATTCCCATTATTGAAGGATCAACTC
>JBASLQ010000456.1:0-1589 GCA_049656425.1 Sedimentibacter sp. | reverse complement strand
ATTTACAACAATCCAGAAGCAATTATTTTCCCTGCAGTTGTAAGAAGCAGCGGAGAAAAGCCTGTTGAAACTGAATACAAGGGAATTGAAATAGCTAAAATACTTAAATCCCTAGACATAGATACTTCAAAAATAAATAAAATTACATTTAATGCTTCAGATGGTTACAGAATAATTTTAGATATTGATGAACTTGAAGAACCAAGCAATGTATATTTGACTTTTGAAAGAGATGGAGAATTGCTGAAATCAAAGAAACAAGGAGGAAATGGACCTTTTCAGCTAGTATTGAGAAGAGATCCTTTCAGTCAGCGTTGGGTTAAACATGTAAATGAAATAGTAATAGAGTAATAATATGAGGTATATATGAAAGAAAAATCTTTTTTAAATAATTTTTCTGTTTTCAATTTAATTTTAATAGCAATTATTTCATCCCTTGGAGTTGCAACAAAACCAATTGTAGTTCCTTTGGTGCATGTTATAACGGGACCATTATTAATACCTGGAGGAGCCATTGCAGGAGGTTTTTACATGTTTTGGATTGTCCTCGGTGCAGGTTTGGTAAAAAAAAGAGGAACAGGCATTTTAATTGGTATTGTGCAAAGTATACTTGTTATTGCAACAGGAACAATGGGAACACACGGGCTTATGAGTTTTGTATCATACACATTGCCCGGAGCTGCAGTTGATATTGTATTTTTGTTTTCCATAAATAAAAATTACAATATATTGCATTATATTTTCGGATGCATGGCAGCAAATGTTGTGGGTACATTGATTGCCAACATATTGTTTTTCAGACTTCCGCCTGTTACTGTCGTATTAATATTATCCTGCGCTGCATTGTCAGGAACTATAGGAGGCATCATAGCTTCAAGCATTATGTCAGGATTAGATAAAATGAATATTATTATAGGAGATTAAAATGAAAAAAAATATGCAGCATGGTACATGCCATAAACATATTTGTGAATTTGCAATTATAATTTTAGTAATCATTGTTACTAATCTAACTGCATGCAGCAATGCTAAAACTTCTGCTGACAGCACAACAAATTCTTCAAATGTTGGAATAACCATATTTGATAAGAATGAAGATTATGAAGTAAATTATATTCCAAAAGAAAGAATATTGCTAAATGAAATCATTGGAAATGACAAATATGAAAATGTTGCAGTAATAAGCAGCTCAGGTAAGGTTGAAATACTATCAGCACAAATATACTTGGATACTGACGGCTCAGTAACTTCAGCCGATGGTAACAAAACAATTAATGATGTGAAAGGGATTTATCTCGATGATAATTTTTACAGCATTAGAGATGCTTATTATGATGCAGTTGATTATTTAAACAGTAATGAGAAAACAATGGTAGTCTTGCTTGATGGATTTTCATTAAGTCAGTATAAAGCAGCCATGGAAAAAGGATATGTTCCCTTATTAAGTCAATATTTTCAAAATGAAGCATTAAGTGTTGTAACACCTGTTACAAATGCAGGCTATGCTGCTATAATTACAGGAAAAACTCCTGATATAAATGGTATCCATGACAGGAGTATGCGAGAAATGAATGTTGACAGTATTTTTG
>JBASLQ010000455.1:0-2221 GCA_049656425.1 Sedimentibacter sp. | reverse complement strand
GTTCATATCAGGTAAAGATTGCCACAGATAATTACAACAATTCAATAAGTTTTCTGAAGTCACTTGGAAAGGCAGAACTTCCGCCCATGCCAAATCTAAACCCTATTTCAGCTTCAAAGGGTTTCGTAAACTATATTGGTATGGTAGGTGCACTGCTGGCAATTGTGCTCGGCAATACTGCTATCACTAAGGAGCACAAGAATGGCACTATGCGGCTCATATTATCCAGAGGAGTTTTTCGAGATACATTTTTAAATGGAAAATTGATTGGGAATCTTGCCATATTGGCATTTATTACAGTATTGATGGGAATTATCACTTTTATTTCCTTACTGGCAATTGGTGGTGCAGCTCTTACTTCTAATGATGTTGTTAGATTGCTTCTGTTCTTTGGAATGTCTTTTCTGTATATGGCGTTTTTTACCATTTTGAGTATGGGAATCGCTACTGTTTCTACAAAGGGAAGCAGAGCTTTACTTATAACAGTAATTATCTGGCTGGTTCTGTCCTTTGTTTTCCCTCAGATTGGGGATACAATGGATATGGACAATCAAATCCCGGGTGGGTTCTTTAGCTCAATGGGAATGTCAAGAGACCAGGAAACACAAGTTATGCAGCAATTTAAGTTTTATGAGACTGTCAGGGATAGCATTGAAGAAATGTCACCTACCAAGCATTACGAAAGGATCAGTTATGCACTCCTAAATGTGAAGCCGGGTTTTGAGGCAAACACACCATGGGAGGTTATGGGACTGAAATGGATTAACCTTTTGGGACTTCTTGCACCGAGCATAGCCATTTGGCTGCTCACATATACTGCCTTTTTAAGGCGTGAAGATATATATCAAACAAACTAAATTAAAAAACAATTTTATAAAATGGAGGTATTTAAAATGAAAGAAAAAATCAAATCAAAAAAAATATGGAAGGCTGCTCTAATGGTTGCACTGATTTTATCCTTATTGAGCTTTGTGCTTACTGGATGCTCAGGCAACAATTCAAATCAAAAACCTAATACAGAAACTAGTACGAACAGTTCCCAGTCTACTGTGACAGATAGTACAGGTAAAACTGCTATAGACACTGATAAAGATGGCATACCAGATTCTGTCGAAAAAACTTATGGGACTAATCCATATGTTGCGGATACAGATGGTGATGGTGTAAATGACAAGGAAGATAAAGAACCTCTAAAAACAGAAAATTTAATTAAAGAAACAAGTACATCACCACTGGGTGTTAAAATAGAGGATGCAAGGGTAGAAGACAACAAAGATGCCGATCACCTTGAAATAACATTAAACAATACCGGAAAAACAACATTAAACAACTTCGACATATATTACACGATTACTGATAAAATCGATAAAACCCAGGAATCCTATTATCAAAAGTTAAATGGATTATCATTGAATGCCGGGGATACAAAGACAATACACTTTGACAATCAGGTTTCAGAAGCTGGGCATTATTTTGGAAATATGAGCGGACTTTACGGAACTTCTAAAAATGGCTTGATCTTTGATATACAACTTCATGCAAAAGATTTTCAGCCGTTAAATTTTCAAGTAGAAAAGGCTGAGGGTACCGCCGAGGTATCAGATTAAAAGATTGAAAAATTTTATAAAAGTAGTATATTAGTATTATATAATATATAATATTGATAAACTATAGGTGGTTAATCTAAAATAGGGATTAGAGCATTTATTACTCTAATCCTTTTGCAAATGAGGTGGTAAATGTGAATAACAAAGATATACTGTTAATTGAGGATGATAGGGCTATTACAAGAATATTGGAACTGGAATTTAAGCATGAAGGATATACTTACGATATAGCTTATGATGGAAAAGATGGACTTGAAAAGTTTCATAGTGGACAATATGGGATTATTTTACTTGATTTAATGCTTCCTGAAATCAGTGGGATGGAAGTTTGCAGAAAAGTGCGAAAGATATCAAGCATATCTATAATTATGCTGACAGCAAGGAGAGATATAACAGATAAGGTGATTGGTTTGGATCTTGGTGCAGATGATTATGTTACCAAGCCTTTTGAAATGGAGGAACTGTTAGCACGAATGAGGGTCGGACTCAGAAGGGGCAAAGCTAAATTGGTAGAAGCTAAGCTACTTGAGATGGCGGATCTCAGCATGAATCTGCTTACAAGAGAAGTCATAAAGCAAGGAGATCACATTGACCTTACAAAAACAGAATACGAT
>JBASLQ010000454.1:0-2853 GCA_049656425.1 Sedimentibacter sp. | reverse complement strand
AATTCAGAGTTTGTAGGCTTCCCCTTATTATTATGAATTGTGTAACCAAATATACTGTTGATTGTTTCAATTTTTCCTCTTGTCCATGCTACTTCAATGGCATGACGAATTGCCCTTTCAACTCTGCTGGGAGTTGTAGTGTATTTTTGAGCTATCATTGGATATAGTTCTTTTGTTATCGCTCCCAACAGTTCAATGTTGTTTACAACATCAATAATTGATGTTCTTAAGTATTGATAACCTTTAATATGTGCAGGCACCCCCACCTCGTGCAATATTTCAGTTATTTTAACTTCAAGGCTTAATTCTTCGTTTGCTTTTTCATTATAAACCATTTCTTTGTTTTTGTATTGAACCTTTGAAGTTTCCAATTCTGATATTTGTATTAATCTGTCTGCAAATGATTCAAAATTAAACGGTTTAACAATATAATACTCTACTCCCATGTTAATTGCTCTTTGAGTGACTTTATCGTGACCTACAGCTGATAAAATAATAACCTTTGGAAATTTTTTTAAGTCCATTTTATGAAGTTTTTCTAATACTCCAAGTCCATCCAAGTGCGGCATAATAATATCAAGTATTAATATGTCTGGTTCGAATTTTTCCACGGCATCTAACGCTTTAAGACCGTCTTCTGCCATTTCCACAACATCAAATACATTTTTGCTTATTAAAAATTCCTTTAAAATAAGTCTGAATTCTTTGTTGTCATCTGCGATTACCACTCTAACCTTTTTAACCATGTTAATATCCCCCTATTAATTTATTTCTTATTAATAATATACGCAGAAAATCTAAAAAACCCTTTTTTTTTCTAAAATATTTTTTAATTTTTAATAAAATTCTATAAAATATTCTTTTAATTCTATTTATATTATATTTTTCACAACAATATACCCATTTTTTTCATTTTTTCACTTATATTCCATTACATATTAGATTTATCACTATTGCTGTAAATTTCATCAAAAATCCATTCTATATAAATACCATATCCCTTAGTTGGATCGTTCATGAAAACATGAGTTACTGCACCTATAATTTTATTGTTTTGAATAACAGGGCAACCGCTCATACCTTGTATAATGCCATTTGTAAGTTCCAAAAGTTCAGGGTCGACAATTTTTATTACAAAACTTTTTTCATCAGGCTTATTTTGATAAAATATTTTGGTTATTTCTATATCATATATTTGTATTTCATTGTTTACACAAGAATAAATTTGTGCAGGGCCAAGCTTTATTTCTTCTCTTTTACCAACTTCTATTAAATTTCTGCTGAAAAAGCCCATGCTTTGTTTATTAATATTGCCGTATATTCCAAAATCAGTATTATTATCTACAGTGCCAAGGCTGTCTTCATCCTTTAATATATAACCTATGATTTCTCCAGGTTCTCCCTTTTTCCCAAGTTTAATACTAGTTATATTAGCTTTAGAAATAGTACCTGTTTCTATATCAATAAGTGAACCTGTATCTGAATCAGAAATACCGTGTCCTATTGCGCTGAATTTGCCTGTTTCCGGATCCACAAATGTAACAGTTCCAATTCCTGCGATGTCATCTCTAGCCCAAAAACCAAACTTTATTTCATTGCTTTTGTATATTTGTACAGGTATTATATTTAAATTAAAGGTTTTGCCTTCTCTTTCAATTTTCAAACTGTAATCTTTAACACCTTCACTGTTGGTGTATTCCAAAATGTCATCAGTACCTTCAATGTCTATTGAATCAATAGCTAAAATTTTATCTCCTATTTGCACTCCTGCTATTTTTGCAGGTGACATAGACAATTTATCAGTATTTACTATATCAGCCAATCCAACTACAAGAACACCTTCTGTTTTTAATTCAACACCGATGGTCTGTCCTCCCGGGATTATATATTTACCTTCTGATTCAATAACCTGATTATCCATTTTTGTCAAAATATATGGATTAGATTTTAAATCAAAGCCAAAATAAACAGCTGTAAGCAATGATACAATAAAAAAAATAAAGAATAAAACTCTTTTAGCGAAATTTTTCATCTTGCTCTCCTTAAAGTTTTATCCTTAATTTCTCCAGGTACAGTATGTTTTATACTTTGGAAATATTTAATTGAATGTTATTGATGCATAATTTTATGTACTTTAACATAATATACATTCTGTTATAATATATTATTGCTAAAATCTATTAACTCTTTTGCATTGCTTAATGACTTTTCAGTAATTTTCATACCGCTCAATAATCTGGCTATTTCATTAATCCTATTTTCATCATCAAGTTTTTTAACAGTGCTGTAAGTATTGCCGTCAACAACTTTTTTTTCAATTAAAAAATGATTTCTAGATATAGAAGCTATTTGCGGAGAATGAGTAACACATATAACTTGATGTCTGGCTGATATATAATTCATTTTTATCCCGGACATTTGTGCTGTTTTTCCGCTTATACCTGAGTCTATTTCATCAAATACCATTGTTTGAGTACTGTCAATGTCACTGCTTATTTTCTTGAAAGCAAGCATTATACGGGATGCTTCTCCTCCAGACACTACTTTTTGAACTGAATTCAAATCACTGCCAACATTTGTAGAAATCATAAACTCTATTTGATCAATTCCATCCTCAGAAAAGTTGCTTTTTCTTTCAATGTTTACTTTAAACTTAATATTCTTCATATTTAAATCATTTAATTCTTTAAGTATTTGTTTTTCAAGAAAAGTAGCTGTGTTTCTCCTTTTTTCAGAAATTATTTCAGCATACTCTTTCAAGCTTTTATACAGCGTATCTTTTTCTTTCATTAAAATATTTAAATTAGATTCTGCTTCCTTAAGAATTTCAAGTTCTTTTTCCGATGAATTTTT
>JBASLQ010000453.1:0-10437 GCA_049656425.1 Sedimentibacter sp. | reverse complement strand
GAACTCCCATAATATTTTTTTTAATGCTTCTCATATATGCAATAATTAAATTTTCGCCCACAGTCAGTCTAGGTGCTGTACCTTTCATAGGATCTTGAAAAATTCTGCCTATAAAAGAGGATCTTTTATGCTCAGGTATGTAAGTGATATTTTCTCCGCCCAATTGAATTATACCTGAATCACAAAACATTGTGCCGGATATAACATTGAATAATGTCGATTTGCCTGCACCATTTCCGCCTATTATAGTTACAAAATCACCTTCAGAAACTTTTAAGCTTAAATTATCTAAAGCAATATGTTCATCAGGTGTGTTTTTATTAAATATTTTGTTTACAGAAACTATATTTAGCATTTTGCACTCCCCCTTCTTGTTTTATTAATTTCCATTTTCTTTTTAATGTTAGGAACTGAGAGAGCTGTTATTACAACAAGCGCTGAAATTAGTTTTAAATATGAAGGAGGGAAGTTTGTAGTCAATATAAGAGCAATAATAAATCTGTAAATAACTGACCCTATTATTACAGAAAGAAGCCCCAATGTAATATTTTTATTTTTTATTATTACACTTCCTATTATTATTGAAGCAAAACTTATTACAACCATTCCAGAACCCATATTTACATCAGCAGATTGCTGCATTTGAGCTACTAATGCTCCAGACAAGGCAACTATAGCATTTGACAGCGCAAATCCAACTGCTTTAATAAAATCTGTATTAATAGATGATGCTCTGCACATGTCTTCATTATCACCGGTTGCCCTTATGGAAAGACCTAATTGTGTTCTGAAAAACCAGTTTAAAATTAGAAATACAGCTGCAATAATAATTAATAATCCTATTACTTTATAAACTCTTTCGCCAAAAAATACTTCTGCATAAGTGAAAATATTTGTTTTATTTAAAAGCGGCACATTGGCTTTGCCGTCCATAACCATTAAATTAATAGAATATAAACCAGTCATGGTTAATATTCCTGCAAGAATTGGCTGTATACCCATTTTAGTTTGAAGGGCGGCAGTAACTGTACCTGCCGACGCCCCTGCCAAAACAGCTAAAACTATACCCGTGAAAGGCATTCCGTTAAAAGTAAACACTGCAGATACTGCTGCTCCTAAAACAAAACTTCCATCCACTGTCAAATCAGCCACATTTAATATTCTAAAAGAGATATATGTTCCAAAAGCAAGCAATGAATAAACAAGTCCTAACTCAATTGCTCCTATAAAAGATACTAAGCTCAATTTTCTTCCTCCGTTATTTCACATACTATTCTACAATTTGATAATCTTTAAGCATATCATCAGTTAATTCAATTCCTAATTGTTTTGCTGTAGTAGTATTTACTATTTTTGAATATTCCTTTAACGTTTCAACAGGTATTTCTGAAATATTTTCCCCGTCAATTATTCTTTTAATCATATCTGCTACTTGTCTTCCCAGAATTGTGTAATCAACACCAACAGTTGCAAAACCACCATCAGCTACCATTGAATCAGCACCTGTGTAGACAGGCACACCTGCATTCATAGCTTCTGCTGCAAGAACTGGCATTGCTGATGCTACAGTGTTGTCAGTAGGAGTAAATATTGCATCAACCTTTCCTAAAAGAGACTGAGATGCCTGCAGCAGTTCACTTGAATTTGTAATAGTTGCTTCTACATAATCAATTTTCTTTTCTTCGCAATATTCCTTAGCCTTTTCAATTGCAGCTACTGAATTTACTTCGCCTGAGTTATATATGAACCCGAATGTTTTTACATCAGGTGTCAATTCAAATGCCAGGTCAAATATTAATTTCACATCAATTGCATCAGATACACCCGTTACATTACCTTCAGGTTTATTTAAATCTTTAACCAGACCTGCTTCAACAGGATAACTTGAAGCTGCAAATACTATTGGAATGTCTTTTGTTGCAGCAGCAGCACTTTGAGCTGTTGATGTTGCAATTGGCACTATAACATCCATTTCATCCCCAACAAACTGTGATATGATTGTGTTAATATTTGTAGGATCTCCTTGTGCATCCTTGTATGTTATTTCAACTTTGTCCTTTAAACCTTGTTCTTCAAGTCCAAGAATAATGTATTCTATTATTTGATTTAAAGAAGGATGTTCAACCGGCTGAATAATTCCTATTTTAATTTTTTCATTGTTGTTTTGAGTATTATTTACAATACTTTCCTGTGTTGATGGCTTTATTTGTTCCTGTGCCTTTTCTGCTTTTGAATTGCAACCTGTTAATGCAGCAATCATCATTGCTATGATTGTAATAATTGTAAAAGTCTTTTTCATATTCATTCTCCTAGTTTTATTTACAAAAACAAAAAAACCTGTCCTATAATAAGGACAGGTATAATTCCTGCGGTACCACCTTAGTTGACTGAAATTCAATCCACTTTAACAAAAATGCAATCACATTTTCTGCCTTATAACGTAAGCACACGTTTCAGATACTTGAGTCTTACCCCTTTCACTTCACCCTCGGCGATCCATTTGCTGTACTGCGTTCTGCAAGGTTCTCATCACCCCTTGCTCTCTGTAAGTGCACATATAGTTTAATCTTCGCTTCAACGGTTTTGTTTTTGTATTATTGTTTAAAACAATAACATTCAAATTAATGCTTGTCAATGTTATTTTTTTACTTTCCATAAAATTTTATATGATTTATTAAAATTGATTTTTGGTTTTCTAATTTTTCTTCAATGACTTTATTTAGAACTTCATTTAAAATTACACCAATTTGCTTTCCTTCAGCAACACCGGCTTCAATTAAATCCTGACCGTTTACAGCCAATGTTTTTAAGCTGTAGCACTGGTTATTTACAACAACATCATTCATTAAAATCTCTATTTTTAATAAATTTTCCATTTCTATTTTGTTAGCTGCATCAAAAGATTTCAGAACTGCCTTTTTTACATCTAGCAATTGTTTTAAATTTTCTTGGCCAATTTTATTAAGCCATTTCTTAACAGTTATTGTATTTGGCAAGATTTTTTCATCTATATTTGAAGTTAATAATTTTACTTTTTTAATAGTTGCATTGTCATTTTTAAGGCGAATTAAAATATTCTCAACTTCATCAACTTGATGTAAAAGAACAGCAAGTTGATTATTTAGATCATCAGGAGCAAAAGCCATTGCATTTAATTTGTAATTCCAGACTTCCTTGCTCAATTTACTTGTTTCAGGCAGGAAAACTTCAATTGCATCCTTGTATTCCACCATGATCTTATTAAAGTTTTTTCCCATTAAAAGTTTGCAAAACTCATTGTTAATTCTTTCGAGGGATATATTTTTCAAAAGATTTTTATTTTCATGGATACTTTTTGAAGTGTTTTCTTCAATATTAAACCCTAGAACAGAAGCAAAACGAATAGCTCTTAATATTCTCAGCCCATCTTCATTAAATCTTTCGTCAGGATTTCCAACACATCTAATTATTTTATTAGCGATATCACTTATTCCACCAAATAAATCAACAATTCCGCCATTGTTATATGCCAATGCATTTACAGTAAAATCTCTTCGCATTAAATCCATGGATATTTTATTTGTAAAGAGAACAGTATCCGGACGTCTGTTATCACTATATTTTCCGTCTATTCTGTACGTAGTTATTTCCAGCTGCATATGATTGATTACAACCGTAACTGTTCCATGTTTAAGACCTGTATCAATTGTTCTGTACTCTTTGAAACAACAACTTATTTCATCTGGTTTTGCTGAAGTTGTAATGTCCCAGTCTGAAGGAACTGCACCTAAAATTGAATCTCTTACGCAACCACCAACTATGTATGCTTCAAAACCATTACTATTCAATATATTCAATGCTTCTTCTACTTCATTTGGCATATTAATTTCAATATTCATCACATTCCTACTTTTTGCTTTTTATTTAATTATAACTAAAATCACCAAATAGGCAAGCAAAAAAGCTAAAAACAACTGCAAAAACACTCTCGCTATTTAGCGGAATTGCATCCAAAACATTCATTGCAGCTATGTGATTCTTCCCACAGTTCATCTGCAACGGGAGCCCATTTGTTTGCAGCGTCATAACATTTTTTGCTCAACTCACGCACATTTTCAGGATTTTGCATGTCTGTTGATTTTGCTCCTGACTTTTCAACCATGTCGGTTAAACGCCCCGGATTATCCAAGAGAGGACATGGTCTTAAATGATTTTGATTAAACGGCTGATTTTGTTTGTACTGCATGAACAATGGATTTTTATATGCTTGCAGTAATGTGGTTTCATGGATGTTTGTATCAGAATAATGTATGAATGCGCAAGGCTCAATATCTCCGTTTGCGTTGATATGCAAATAGTTTCTGCCTCCTGCTATACATCCGTTGACAAATTCTCCATCATTCCAAAAATCCATTGTAAATAGAGGTTTTGTTTGTCTGAATTCTCTTATTTGATGGTACATAAATTCACGCTGCTCTGCTGTTGCCAAAAGTTCCGGCACTGCATCTTTTCCCACAGGCATGTAAGTGAAAAACCACGCAAACTTAGCACCTTTCTCTATCATATCATCAAAATATTCTTCGCTTCCTATGACATCTGTATTTTTGCTTGTGTAGCAGCATGAAATACCAAATGGAAGCTTCTTGTTTTTAAGAATATTCATTGCTTTTGTTATTGCTTTGTAAGTTCCCTCACCACGTCTGGAATCTGTTTCTTCTTCAAAACCTTCCACGCTTATGGCAGGCACAAAGTTTTTAACACGCAGCATTTCATCCGCAAATTTTTCATCAATTAATGTAGCATTTGTGAAAGCTAAAAATGCGCAGTCATTGTGTTTTTCACATAGCTTTATAATGTCATCCTTGCGCACCAAGGGCTCTCCTCCTGAATAAATGTACATGTACGTGCCAAGCTTCTTCCCTTGCTCGATTATGCTGTCCAAAGTGTCAAAATCCATATTCATTTTATTGCCGTACTCAGCTGCCCAGCAGCCGGTGCAATGCAAATTACATGCAGAAGTTGGGTCCATCAATATAGTCCAGGGAACATTGCAGTCATTTTCTTCTCTTGCTTTTATCTGGCGCTTTCCTCCTATAATTGTTGCATTAATTATGAAGTTTTCAAAAAAAGTTTTTCTTACACCAGGATCAATATCTGTGTATAAACTTTTAACAAGCTTATACCAATTGCTGTCTGTATCGTCTAACACTTTTTTAACTGTTCCGATTTGCCTGTCAACTACACCCTCTTTGTCAAACTTTTCAACCCAGTCTAATATTTTAGGTATATTGTTATCAGGATCGGCATCTAAATATTCCAGAACTTTTTTCATACCAAAAGACTGCAGATTTTCAAACATATTTTTTTCACTCATAAATATAACCTCCCTCATTAAATATTATATTATCTATAGTAATATTATATTATCAGTTCGATAATCCAGCATTAGACAATTTTTTTAAGTGTCTCAAAATAAGACACTTAAAAAAATTGTATGTTTTTTTGACAAATTGAAAATTTGTCTATATGGAATTTTCTAAAAGTGATATATCATATATGCAGTAAAGTAATCATGGAGATAGTATAATGGAAAATTATAAACTTACATATGCAATTATTAAAATAGCTGTGGAAAATGGCATACGCTACATTCAAGACAATCCTAAGAGGGGTGTTCGAAACTTGCTGGATTTGGGAGAATATTTTGCTCAAGGAAGATTTCAGAAAGATTTTTTTGAATTAGCTCATGAAATACTCACAAATGAAAACAGCTATTATTACGATATTATTGAAGATATAGTTAAGAACACTAATCACAGCACAATTACAAACTATGGAATAAACATCGGTTACAACAGTCTCACCTATGGGGCAAACATAATAAGAGAACATGAAAAGAAATATGGGTACAATGTTCCTTGGATAATAGTTTTTAACTTTGAAAAAAACTACGAGAACCATCTTTTAAGTGAAGAAGTTTCAAGCTTAATAACAGATGGTAAAAAAATCGGAATATATAGCTATATGATTTTATTGAACAATAATGCGGAGATTTTGGATGAAGTAGTGACTGTTATTGAAAATAATCAAGACTGTTCATTTATTATATATGTTAATCCAAATATAATAAATGATGAAATGGCTGAAAAAATAAGCAAACTTACAAATGTATGCATTTCCTTATTAATTGAAAACGATATTGATGAACATGATGAAATCATTGAAAAAGCTGGATTTTTAAGAAAATACAAATGCCTTTATGGAGGCTACACATATTATGATGACACGAATGTTTCAAATATTTCAAGCGGTGTGACAGCAAAAAATATACAATCAATAGGATCAAATTTTGCTATATTAATAAAAAAACAAAATTGCAGCAACGAAGCCGCAATAAATACATATGATTACATTTATAAATCAAGAACTAAAATCAACACTCCTGTATGCTTTATTGACTTTTATGGAGATATTGCTCGCATTGACAACATAATCTCAGACGAACCATGTTTCTTAAGCATTGATAGTCTTGGTCAAGCAACTGTTTCAAACCTTTACAGCAAGGAAACTGAATACAATATACGCACATCTTCTCTTATAGAAATTTTATCTAACATATGAAAAAGTAAAATATCAAATTATTCATTTAGCAAGTTCACAGCAACTCCTTCTATAGATAATTTTATTAGTTCAACAAATTGCTCCGGAGGAATTTTTGCTCCTTCAATGAGCCATCTTGAAATAGATACTCGAATAGCATCCGAATAGAATGTAGCATAAAAATCTACATTCTTGTTATTTTTAAATATATCATTTAAATGCACTGTTAAAATCGGGTGCAAAACTTCAATAAAATATTCAGAAAATGAATTTTGTCCGGTCACTTGAAAAGCATTTTTATAAAATGTTTTATTGTTATAAAAAAATTTGCAAATATTAACTAAAATATCCCAGGAAGACATTTGTGAATCTTTAATTGTCACAATAAATTCAGTATAATAAATCCAATTTACCAAGTCGTATTTGTCTTTAAAATGATAATAAAAGCTCTGCCTGTTCATATTGCAGCCCTCAACTATATCCCCAATATTAATTTTCTTCATAGGTTTCTCTTCCATTAATTTTTTCATGGATTCAGCCAATGCTTTTTTCGTAATTTGAGAATCAGACATAATAAATATCATCCCTTTCACAGCTATATAAAAATAATGAAAGAATCTATTTAATGATTAAATTTTTAACTATAATGTTAGTTAATTTATTTTATCATCAAATAAATGATATTTAAAGAGAAAACTTAGAAAAACTTTAAATCACCTCTGTTCTGTAATTAACTTAACTTCTTTTACTTTTATATACATAAATCCACATATAACAGATGTTAAAGGAGATACTAAAACTAACCCTAAGCATCCTACAAATGTATGCAATATTTCTGCTGCAATTGCTTTAGAATTTAATATATTCATCATAGGTGTTCCTTGAGCCATATAAACCATCATAACCGATATATAGCTTCCCATATATGCAAGCAGCAATGTGGTTGTTTGGCTTCCTACGACGGATCTTCCAATAGTTAGCCCGGATTTTACTAAATCAGCCTTTGAAACATTTGGATTGTTTTTAATAATTTCTTCTAATGATGCTGATACATCAATGGCAAGGTCAAGTATTGCTCCAGAACAAGCTAAATAAATTCCTGCCTGGAATATTGCTGTCAAATTTAATGACATAAATCCAGCATACAATAATGATTCAGACCACTGCATAACTGTTCCGTCAATTTTAAAGTAATTTGTAAATATAACTGCAATAAGAGCTGTTATTAAGGAGCATGCAATGGAGCTCATAATCGCAGCATATGCCTTTTTAGTAAACACGGTGAAACCCGGGGACGGACCTTTTAGTTATTAATTTCAATAAATGCCATGCCTTTCTCTCTTATAGTAATCTTGAATTTATAATATTTTGCCTACAGAAAAATTCCCTGTAGTTTTTAGCTAATAAATACTGTGCATTTTAATTTGAGCCGGAAGAATATTTTATCGACCGAACCCTTTACAATAGCTTTATTTATGTAAATTATTTATATTATCTAATATCAGCACCAAACGTATATAAAAATTCATTATCTTTTGTGTAACGACATGATACCATTATCTTGTCACCGACATTAATAACAGGACCGCTCCTGTTATTGTCAACAATCAGAATATCTATTAATTCATCTTTATTTAAAATCTTTCCAAAAGCTAAGGCATCTTCTTCTTTCATTTTAACATCTTTTATTGACATTATTACCTTGGTTTCTTTTATTTCAATATTTGCAATATAACCTTGCATATTAAAATTTCTTCCATTATCATCTATTTTATCTGAATCGATGTTTAAGCCCTCTATTTTTTCTGTAACAGCACCATTTTCTGTTATTCTGCAAATTATGCTGTGTCCTTCATCGGTCTCACTTTTTATCATATTAAACCCATCAGTAGATACGATGAATTCATTTTCATCAGCTGCTGCCTTTAGTTCATAATTATAGCCTAAAGAATTAAACAAAAATATTTTTTCAGGTTGATTTTTATTTATGTAGTAAAAGTCAGTTGATATATAATTGAAATTTTCATCATAATTAGCTGATGATAAAATTATAAAATCTTTACTGTCTCCAATGGGACCTACGTACTTATATTTATCAAATTCAAACATATTCTTGTAATTTTCATCTAGCGAAATAATTTCTGTTAGATAATCACTTGCCGGTCTGCCCATTCCTATGTTATAAACCAAATGGTAGTTTGAAGTTTTAAATCTTCCTCTGCTAAAGGAAGAAAAGTTCTCTAACTCATCAAAAAGCTCGTTAGTTTTAATAAACATAAAATTGTTAAAACCCTTCTCCGCAAGAATCGGAATGTTATTATAATATTCTTCATCAAAATATATTCTTCCTATATTGTAATCGTACATTTCACTATAATTAATAAAATAATAGCCTTCACTTTCGATTTCCCCGGCAAAACGAATTTGAATTCCGTTATCTACTCTGTCTATCCATTCTACAATAAGTCCGCATACCTTGTCTTTGACTTTTACATTTTCGTCCAATTCATTATTATCATATGTCTTGCCCTCATACATAATAGTACCGATTTTATCAGCTAACTGGATATCATTTAATAATAAGTAATTGTAAGTATCGTCTAATTCAATTTTTACTCTTACTTTGTATATTCCTAATTCCTTTGGAAGATTTTCCACCTTGGACATATCATCATACATTAATATAAGACTTTCTGCTGTTTCATTGTATTTTTCTTTGATGATCTTACCGCTTTCAACATCAGGTATAAAATATATTATACCAACATAATCAGACGGATAACTATAATTTCCGTCAGCAATAATTTCACCGGTTAAATATTCGGTTCTATCAATTTCATTATCAGTTTTTTCCGGCTCATTATCCTCAACTCCAATATTTATAACTTTTAGATTTTCATCATATTCAAGTACAGCTGTAATTGGAAGTCCTGAAGGTGACATTGCGCCAGGCACCTTTGCAATGATTCTGTTGTTTACAATCTCATAGGTTACAATCGCACCAAATGCAATTTTTTCATTCCAAATGCCTGCATATGATTTATCATAACTTTTTTCAATTGTATTTCCATCACATTTTATTACTATATTAACTTTATCTTCACTCTTAGTAATTGATGAAGTAACCGTATTATTTATTGCCTCTATAGGATCTTCAATATCAATTTCTATCAAATCTTCTACATTTAATATATGAATTTCCTGGACATGTACACCTGTACCATATCCTGTTGTTAATAATATTATTATTTCATCTTTAGTGTCATTATCTACATCAGCAATATTTATAATAGGAGCATATGATGGATTTGTTGCGTTTTTCCATGGAAATGTCTTATTAATATTCTTTGTTTCTACAGTTAATTCTTCATAACTACTGCCAGTATCATTTTTTTCATTTGCATATATTGCAACTTCATTATTTCTGGAAATTTCAATTTTATTGCCAATAGTTTGAGTCTCTTCCGCTTTGCATGCAGACAACAAAATTATTATTATCATGAATGAAATAAATGATGTACTTTTAAAAAAAGTTTTCATTTTTAGCTCCTTAACTCTAATTTTTTATACTTAGATGATAGTTATCTCAACAGTATCTCTATAAATTTATTCAATATTAACAATGCATATTTTATTTACAGTATCATCATAGTAAGCTATTCTTCCTGAATCTGCAGAGACTATTGGAATAAATGAAGTCGATTTAAGCACCTCTTTTCCTGTTTCATCAAGAAATATTGTGCTGTAGCTATCTGGTTTCTCAGATTCGAATCTAAGGAATAAAAAGTTATCTATCAAATTTATTGATAATCCGTTTAAACCGAAATTCATCGATTCCGTATTTCCTTCATTGTAAAT
>JBASLQ010000452.1:0-2191 GCA_049656425.1 Sedimentibacter sp. | reverse complement strand
ACTGGCAATCCTTTTTTATGTCTTAAGCCTCTGAAGCAGTTGATTTCTTTCAATCTCTTGATATTCAACGATACTTCTCTTCTTAAGTCACCTTCTACAGGATGCTTATCTATTTCAGTTCTTAACTGTTGTATTTCGTCTTCTGTCAGGTCTTTAATTCTTGTATCAGGACTAATGCCTGTGTCTTTTAAAATTTGTATTGAAGTAGGTTTTCCTATTCCAAATATATATGTCAGACCGATTTCAACTCTCTTATCTCTTGGTAAATCAACACCAGCGATTCTGGCCATTAAGCTTGCACCTCCTACCTTAGTTGTTACTTAATATTTTAAACTTTTGACTATTCACAATTTTTAGCCTTGTTTTTGTTTGTGCTTTGGATTTTCGCAAATCACCATAACTTTACCTTTTCGTCTGATGATCTTGCATTTCTCACACATTGGTTTTACTGATGGTCTTACTTTCATTGTAATACCTCCTTACTTTTTCCTCCAGGTTATTCTTCCTCTTGTCAAATCATATGGTGATAATTCAACAGCTACTGTATCTCCCGGAAGAATCCTGATATAGTTCATCCTCAGTTTTCCAGAAATATGCGCTAAAATCTGGTGCCCGTTCTGAAGCTCTACTATGAACATTGCATTAGGAAGTGCTTCCAGGACTTTTCCTTCGACTTCTATAACGTCTTTCTTGGACATTGATCACTCAACCTCCATTTCTACAGATACATTTTGGTTATAAGGCTTTAACAGCTTTCTTATAAATGCATCATCTAGATTTTCGTTACATTGTAACATGTCTGCAAATTCTGTCAATACTGTATTATAAATTACTAAATGTTTCACTTTTTTCTTTTTGGGAGAGTTTAGTTTCCTAAGATCTCCGTCACATACTAATGCAAAGTTTTCATCTAAAATTTGACATACCATGAATATTTTTCCTTTATCTCTGCCAGCCTTTGATTTAACTATTTGACCAATTTTTAAATCTGTTGTTATTTCCAATAAATCACCCCTATAATACGGTTAAAAGCTCTGGTTCTCCATCTGTTATTGCAACAGTGTGTTCATAGTGTGCAGATGGTTTCCCATCCACAGTTACTACAGTCCAGTCATTGTCTAGAACTTTCACGTTGTATGTTCCTGCATTAATCATAGGTTCAATAGCAAGGACCATACCTACTTGCAGCCGCGGCCCTTTGCCAGGTTTTCCGAAATTAGGAATTTGCGGTGATTCATGCATATCTTTCCCTACTCCGTGACCTACGTAATCCCTTACAACTGAGAATCCTTGACTTTCTGCATACTGCTGAATTGCATGTGATATATCAGACAGTCTGTATGACAGTTTTGCAAATTTAATTCCTTCATAGAAGCTTTGTTTTGTAGCTTCGACTAAACGTCTTTTCTCTTCGTCAACTTCTCCTACTAAAAATGTTTTTGCACTGTCACCTACATATCCTTCAAAAGTTGCACCTATATCTATGCTGACAATGTCGCCTTCTATAAGCTTTCTGTTATTTGGAAATCCATGTACAACTTCTTCATTTACAGAAGCACATATTGAATACGGAAAACCTCCATAACCTTTAAAGGTAGGTATAGCATTTTGAGATCTTAAGAAATTTTCAACCAATTGATCAAGTTCTTTAGTAGTCACACCGGCTTTAATATGCTTTCTCACAAGTTCATGAGACTGTGCAACTAAACGTCCGGCTTTTCTCATTATTTCAATTTCTCTTCTAGTCTTGAGGATAATCATATTACTTATTCCTCAATTTTGCAACAATGTTTTTGCCAACCTCAGCTATAGGTTTCTCTCCGTCTACATTAACTATTATACTCTTTTTTGTATAATAATCAATAAGAGGTTCCGTTTGCTCCTGGTAAACATTTATTCTTTTAGAAACTGTTTCTTCAGCATCATCTTTTCTCTGAAGAAGTTCGCCTCCGCAATTGTCACAAATTCCCTCTTTTTCAGGCTTGTTGAATGTCATATGATAAGTTTGACCGCAGTCTTTACATACCCTTCTTCCGACAGCTCTTTCAACGAGAAGTTCTTTTTTTACTTCCATATTAATAACATAATCAAGATGCTGGTTCATGCTGGTTAAAGCTTTCTCAAGTGCATCTGCCTGGAATATTGTTCTTGGAAAACCGTCTAACAGAAATCCATTTTTACAATCTTCATC
>JBASLQ010000451.1:0-8163 GCA_049656425.1 Sedimentibacter sp. | reverse complement strand
GGAATAACTGTATCTTCACTTATTGTGTGATCTGTTAAAATTTCTTTTTCTGTAAGCATGTAATAATCATATGAAATTGTATTGTTATCAGGCAATGGGTCATCCCATGTTGTATCTAAGTGGAACCAATAGTCTCCCAGATTTACCATATTCCATCTGTGAAGTTGTCCATTACCGGTACCTGTAACCAGTTTAACCGGAATATTAAGCTTATTCAGCATATTGTAAGTTAAAAGCGCATATCCGTTACATACGGATGTACCTTCTGTAATCAAGTCATAATCTGAATAAAACTGAAGTGTGGTATCATATTTGCCGTTTAACACAATATAATCATGAACTGCTTTAATCTTTTCGTGGTCGTTCATATAAGGCTGTATGATTTCTTCCAAAATACTGTCGATTTTTTTATCGGCTTCTAATCTCTTAGCTGCCGTTATAATATATTTTACTTCAACATTTATATTGCTGGAACTAGAATTTCCTGATATTTCCCAATTCACAGATTTAATATTAGAATCTAAATATGAATCTTTATCAACAACATTTTGCAATGTTTCTTCTATATTATCCAATGACCCTGTATATTTAATATTAAATTCTTGATTGTATTTACTCATTTGTTCAAATAAAACATTTTCCAGTTCATTAAAATTGCCGGCATCGTAAGTAACACCATAGGCATCATATGTAGAAACAATGGCTGAAATTAACAAAATGCTCATGGTCGTTTTCAAAATGGTCTTTCTCATTTTATCACCTTCCTGTTCATTCATAACTAATTATATACTATTTTTTGGAAAAATTAAAGAGTTAAAATAATCTCATCAATATATTGATAGAATTGTATATTAATGTGTTATAATTATATAATTAGAGTTCAATAATATTAGACGTAACTGGCATAGAAAAAGTTTCATAAAAGGAGAAATAATGTATAAAAATATTTTAAATGAAATTTTGTTAATTGAAAAACCATCAATTAACATATATGAATTAATTGAAACCGGAGAAATAAATAATATTATACCTGAATTAATGAAATTAAAGGGATTTAATCAGCAAACACCTTATCACGACAAAGATGTATTGGATCATACAATGGCTGTGCTTGACAACATAAAACCAAAGTTGAATTTAAGGCTGGCAGCACTTCTTCATGATATCAGCAAGCCTGACTGTTTTACTGTTGATGAGAAAGGAAGAGGACATTTTTACGGTCATCATATTAAATCAGCAAATGAAAGCGAAATTATACTTAAAAGGCTTAATTATGACAGTGATTTTATTTTAGATGTCAAAACACTCATTAAGTACCATTATATTAAGGAGATAGTTTCTAATGTCAAAGAAAAGGGCATAAAGAAATTTGTCGATTCTGTTGGAGAAGAGCGATTAGATGATATGTTGGAATTAATAAGAGCTGACATGCTGGGAAAATCCAACTCAGGAGATCTTGAAGTTGTTGATAAGTTAAAAAATATGTGCAATGAATATTTGCAAAACAAAGTTACAGAATAAATCAAAATTAAAAATAAAGGAACGACGCATGTTGTTCCTTTATTTTACATAAGCCCCATATAATATTTCCATTTTAAAATTCTTAATACAGAATCATTTATTCCGAATGTTCTTGGATTTATAAAATCGGATTCATTTATTGAAACATCAGCAACCGGACTTAAGTTTAAATTGATTCCTAAGTTTAGTAAAAGTTTTGATTTCTCTAAAGTATCTCTTTGAATTTCTTCTAATCCTCCCAAATTGTACAATTCTTGAGAAATTTCTGCAATTTCAGAACATCCGGTCAATAATACTAGCACAATAAAATAAATAATTTTCTCCAATTTTTTGCTCCTTAAAATATAATAATTATAATATTAACATATATATGCTAAATTAGGCGAAAAATCGAGAAATATGTTTCAATTTTTTAAAAATCAAACGCATGCTTAATAAATTGACTTAAAATTAAAATAATGCTATAATTACCATCATTAATGAGTAGGTGGAAAAATGGAATTAGTAAATGAACCTAAAACAAAGCGCGGAATGGAAACATTAGAAAAAATAAGTAAAGCTGCTGAAGAATTATTCAGCGAAAAAGGCTATTATGATACCGGAATAATAGATATCGTATCAAAAGCAGGAATAGCTCAAGGTACATTTTACATATATTTTAATGATAAAAAAAGCGTATTTGTTTATTTAATAGATAAACTTGGAAATGAATTGAAAGACAGCATAAGAACAAACATAAAAATAAGCAAAGACAGATATGACGAAGAATATATGGGTATAAAAACATTTTTAAACTTCGTTGGGAATCATATTGGGCTTTTCAAAATTGTTTGGCAGGCACAATTTGTAGATATGGAATTATTTAAGGAATATTATGAATCATTTTCCAAAGGCTATGTAAAGGGTATCAAAAAAGCCCAGGCTGATGGAGAAATGAATGATATAGATCCTGTGATATTGTCTTACTGCCTCATTGGAATTGCAAACTTCACTGCTTTGAAATCTATAGAATTTGATCAAAGGTACGATGATTACGAAGAGGTTGTAGAAGAAGTTATGAAGTTCATAAAAAATGGTGCTTTCAAAAAAAAATAATAGCATGTTGAGATTAGTCTTAATTTGCTAATTTTTTTGCTTGTAGCATAGGGGGATTGATATAAATACGCGATTAATAGCATATATATGTCGAAAAGAAAACGTTGACAAAATTAAATGACTATAATATAATTAATATGAGACATGAATCATATGTCATATTAAATATTATAGGAGGTTGAAAATGGATTTGTCAAACAAGAAAACAGCTATTATTGTGATAACGACAATATTATGGCTAGTAATCACATTTTTAGGCTGGAATAATCAATATTTGGTTTCTATGTATCTTGGAGTTGTTTTAATGTTGCTTTACATGATGCTTGGTGTAGCTAAGCAAGGAAAATTATCTAAAAAACTATTATTGTATAGCTTAATTCCGTGGGCAGTTTTGTGGATAGCAAGTTTTTATTTAGCTGATTATTATGCTGCTTTGTTCGCGGGGGTTATGCCATCTTTTACATTACTTGGATTTCATCCATCATTTGCTGCTACAGTAATTGGATATTGGATAGGCGGAATGTTAACATTGACTTTAATGTACTATATATTTAAAGATGAATGGCTCTCTGAAAAAGACTGGAATGATTTTATTGAAAAAATCGAAGCAATAAAAGAAAGTGAAAAAGGAGGCGCACATCAATGAGTACAACTGCAAAAACTTTAATTATGGCGTTTTCGCTTTTTATGATTGTGGTATCGTTTTTAATCGGCTGGTGGGCTAAAAAGAAAGTTACGTCATCAGAAGCATATTTTGGAAGCACGGGAATGTTTGGACCATTTACGGTTGGTTTGTCCAGTACAGCAGCGGTTGCCAGTGCGTTTGCACTAGTTGGTGTACCTGGCTTAATGTATTCAACAGGAAATGCCATGTCGTATTGGATGCTGTCATCTGCAGCATTTGCAATGGCTTATATGATACTTGGAAAAAAAGTAAGAGCCATGGCTGAAATTGGCAGAGTTGCAAGTTTAGGCGATCTTTGTGATGTTAGATATAATAATAACAAGGTTATTAAAATAACTATGTCCCTTACTTTATTCTTAGGATGTATTGCATATTTAGCAGCTCAAATAAAAGCAGGATCTGAATTGTTTGGACATTTACTGGGATGGAATCCTTTAGTAGCTGGATTTGTTATATTTGGAGTATTGGCAGTGTATATGTCAATAAGCGGAGAAGTTGGAGGATTGCTAACTCAGGCATTTCAGGGATTAGTAATGGTAATAGCTGGAATCGTAATAGTGGTTGCATTTTTTAATATTACTGGAGGATTTGGTGAAGTTTTAAAAGTTACATCTCAGGCAGGAACAGTATCTGCTAATGGTGTTACTAAAGAATTTAATGTTGATATGCTTAATGCATGGGGCATAATGCCAAGAAATGTTGCAATGACATGGATGCTTATACCAATTTTAGGTACGGTTGGTCAGCCGCAAGTTATTACAAGGATGTATGCATTAAAGGATCCAAGAGATATGCCTAAAATGGGTTTATATACAGCAATATCTCATACTATGGTTGGTTTGCTCACACTTGTTGTTTCAAGTGGTGCATTGTACTTAGTAGCAACAGGAAAAATAGATCCATTAGTAAGCGGAGACAGAGCTATATATGCCTTAGCTGATTATTCAGGGATTGTTGCACAGTTGTTTGTATATGCAGGAGTTTTAGCCGCAGCAATGTCATCAGCAAGTTTGTTTTTATCAATATGTTCTACTGTTGTATCCAGAGATATACCTAATGCATTAGGTTTTAAAATTAAACCTGATAGACAAGTTCAAATATCCAGGATTTCTATGCTTGTTCTTGGAATTGTTTCCATCGTTTTTTCTGTAACACAGGGTGAAATGGTTGGTATTCTTGGTACTTTTGGTTGGGGAACATTAATGTCTGCAACATTCCCAGTTTTCGTACTTGGATTGTTATGGAAAAGAGCTAATGAAAAGGGCGTTATGTGTGGCAGTATCGTAGGTTTGGTATTGAATATAGCTTCTTTTGCCGGACTCAAATGGCCTGGAACACTGCCTTGGTACTTTAATGTTGTAACAATAAGCATTGCGGTAGCTGTATTTGTTTCTTTATTAACAAAGGAACAGGAATTAAATAATAAGCTGCAGGCAGTAATAGATTTATAGTAATAATAGCCTTAGAGGTGATTGATTCTGATCACCTCGGCTAAAATATAGGAGGTATGTATGAAAAACAATGGATGGATTGGCAATTATTCATATTTTAGAGCAAGAATTAACGGAAGCAATGAAGCCGTATATGATTTAGATAACAATGTTCATTATACCTATAATAATCTGGAAGAACGAGCGAACAAATTGGCTAATTATTTGAAAGATAAGCTTGGCATCGTTAAAGGTGACAGAGTTGCATTTATATCAAGAAACAGAATTGAATTAATAGATGCTTATTATGCCACTGCCAAGGTAGGAGCAGTATTAATACCATACAATGCAAGATTGTCTGCTCATGAATTTGAAAAACTTTTAAACAGTGAAACGCCTAAAATTTTATTTTATGAGGATGTTTTTAAAAATACAGTTTCAGAATTTAAAGAAAAAGTAAACATTGAAAAATATATTGTGCTGCCTGACAAAGAAAGTGTTCATGACGATGTTGATTACAGCGAAATAATGAATTATGAAAATACCGACATGGCATATTGCAGCGACTTGGAGCTTGATGACATTCATTTAATTATCCACACCGGAGGAACAACAGGACTTCCAAAGGGAGGCATGATATCACATCATTCACTTATTTTTAATTCCATGAATGAAATATGCACATGGGGGTTGAATTATGAAGACAGCGCATTTATCATTCTTCCTCTATATCATACAGGAGGATGGAATTTGCTTACATTGCCGCTGTTACACTGCGGAGGAAGAATTATTATAAACAAGCAGTTTGATCCTAAACTTACATTGGAAATTATTGAAAAAGAAAAAACTACATTGCTTTTTGGAGCTGCAACCATATTCAGAATGATGTCTGATTTGCCTGAATTCAAAACTGCAAATTTGTCAAGTTTAAAATGGGTTATGGCTGGAGCTGCACCAACACCTATTAATATTATGGAAAGATTCTGGAATAAAGGTCTTAAATTTGTATTGGGATATGGCATGACTGAGGCAGGTCCTAACAATTTATCAAGCACACCGCAATTTATGTCAGATGATTTGATTAAAGCAAAGTATGCATCTGTGGGAAAACCTATGTATATGACAATGACTAAAGTTGTAGACGATAATGGCAAGGAAGTCGGAAAGAATGAAGTTGGAGAATTGTTGTGGAGCGGCCCTCAGATATTTTCCGGGTATTGGAACAACGAAACAGAAACAAACAAAACCCTTGCTGATGGATGGATATACACAGGAGATATGGCAACTGTTGACGAGGATGGTTATTACTACATTGTTGGGAGGAAGAAAAACATGTTTATCAGTGGAGGAGAAAATGTATTTCCACCTGAAGTAGAAAGTGCGATTTACGATATACCACAAATTCAGGAGGTATGCGTATTTGGAGTGCCTGATGAAAAATGGGGAGAAGTAGGAAAGGCTGTTGTTTCTCTCAAGCCAAATGCTGAAATAACAAAGGAAGAAATACAAGTGATTTTAAGAACCAACCTGGCAGGCTACAAAATACCAAAGTATATTCAATTTGTAGACGATATTCCTAAAAATAATGTTGGCAAAATTGTAGTATCAAAAATTATGGAGTTGTATGGAGATTGCAACGATTAGGGAGGCAAACATGGACATCGTAGGTATAAAAAACATAGGAATTTATGTGCCTCCTTTAATTAAGGACAGTACAAAAATATCAGAATTGTCAGGTATACCTGAAGACGTTATAAGGGAAAAGTTTGGAATAATTCATGTACATGAAGCACGTGATGAGGAAACAGTGTCTTTTATGGGAATTGAAGCAGCCAAAAAAGCATTAGACGGATTTAATCCTAAAAAACTTGATTTGGTTGTTTATTGCGGAAGTGAATTCAAGGATTATTATTTGTTTAATTGTGCAGCTAAAATACAGCATGAAATAGGGGCAATAAATGCTAATGCTTTTGAAATTCACTCATTATGTTCAGCAGGGGTATATTCCTTAAAGGTTCTTAAGAGCATGATGCTTTGTGATGAAAATATAAATCATGTATTGCTTGTATCTTCCTCTAAGGAAACGCAAATTATTAACTACAAAAATCACAATTCACGTTTCATGTTTAATTTTGGAGATGGTGCTGCTGCTGTACTTCTTGAAAAGGGTTTGAACAAGAATGTAATTTTAGAAACACATATGATAAGCGACGGGCAATTTGCTGAAGATGTTGCAGTGTTTGGAATAGGATGCAAAAATCACAATAAGCACAATGACATAAAATATGAAGATAAATTTTTAAATGTTCCAAACATTCAATCAATGAAGGAAAGGCTTGATCCTATTACATTGAACAATTTTAATGATGTAATTGGAGAGTCAATTAAAAAAAGCGGATATAAAAATAAAGATATAAGGTTTATAGCACCTATATTTATGAAAAGATCCATACTTGAAAATATTCTTGAAAAGTATAACCTCACTGAAGAAAATTCCTTTGTACTTGAGGAGTACGGCCATTGTCAATCGGCAGATGCATTTATATCATTGACAGAGGGATATAAAAGAGGAAGGCTTAAAGATGGAGATATTGCAGTCCTTCTTGGAGCAGGAACAGGCTATACATGGGCAGCAACAGCTGTAAGATGGGGATAGGGTATAATGAAGTTAATAATAAGGAGGATAATATAATATGAAAATTTTAGGAATATGTTCAAGCCCAAGATTAGAGGGCAATACAAATTATTATTTGAGCACAGTGTTGTCTGAAGCAAAGCGTTTAGGAGCAGATACTGAAATAATAAGTCTTGCAGGCAGGAAAATATCTGGATGCAATGGATGTTACGGCTGTGTTGAAGCTAAAAAATGTATTATTGAGGATGATTTCCAGGAAATATTTAATAAAATAGTGGAAGCAGACGGATTATTGCTCGCTTCTCCTGTTTATCACTCTTGTATTACACCTGAGCTTAAATGTGTTTTGGACAGAGCTGGTTTTTCCGGAAGATGGGCAAAAAATGAAATGAAGGAAACAAAGTCAAGCTATGACTGGAAGGGGAGCGCTTTGTCTGGCAAAGTTGTTGCACCAGTAACAGTAGCAAGAAGAGCAGGACAAAATTTTGCATTTGCAGAAATACTTTTATGGGCTTCTGCAAATGATTGTATCATTGTGGGTAACACTTATTGGAATGTAGGTGTTGCAGGCAAAGGCGGAGCAGTAAATGCAGATGAGGATGAAGAAGGAATAGGCATAATGAATAGATTGGCAGCAAATATGGTAAATGTTATTAAAAAATTAAATGCTTAGAGGTAGATTATGAACAGACTTAAAGATAAAGTTGCAGTTGTTACCGGCGGAGCAAGGGGCATTGGAAGATGCATTTGTGAATTGTTTGCAGATGAAGGGGCTAATGTTTTTGCAGTTGATATCT
>JBASLQ010000450.1:0-8960 GCA_049656425.1 Sedimentibacter sp. | reverse complement strand
ATTTCTCATTACTATTTTTGGAATTTCCATAGCGTCCTCCAAATAAATCATTTATATATACGATTATACCAAAAAAACAATACATAATAAATAATATCCTCGCTTAAGCGAGGGTATTATTTATTTAAAGCTATATTGGCCTATTAAATCTTGTTTGCATATCCACATGTCTGATGAAAGATCCACATAATAACTGTGGGGATTGGTAAATCTCTTAACTTCATTCCAAAGATTATCAACTTCTCTTGCACAATATTCTTTAATTTCATTTAAACTAGGGCTTTCATAAACACATTCTCCATTTATAAAAACAGGAACCTGAAGATTTTTTACATAAAATCTACTGACTTTTTTCTTTTTCCAAACATGTATTTCATCAAAGATTGTATACGGTTCAGTATCATCAATTATTTCATTATGCATGGCAACAACATCTGCAATAGGATTATCTGCTTTTCTGTCGTAAAGGCGCCATACTTTTTTATAGCCTGGATTTGTTATTTTTTCTTCATTTTCAGATATTTTAATTTTAGGAATAATTTCTCCGTTTTTTTCAATAGCTACAAGCTTATATACACAGCCAAATACAGGTTCAGATTTAGCAGTTATAAGTCTTTCCCCAACACCAAAAGAATCAATTTGTGCACCTTGATCAAGAATATCAGTTATGATAAATTCATCCAGGCTGTTTGATGCAACAATGGTGCAATCCTGAAGACCTGCTTCATTTAGCATTTTTCTACATTTTTTGCTTAGATACGCAATATCTCCGCTGTCAATTCTTACACCTTTTAGCCTCATGCCCATTGGTTCAAGAATTTCTTTTGAAACTCTTATGGCATTAGGTATACCGCTCTTTATTACATTGTATGTATCAATAAGCAATGTGCAGCTGTCAGGATAATTCTCTGCATATACTTTAAATGATTCGTATTCACTTTCAAACATTTGAACCCATGAGTGAGCCATTGTCCCAAGCGCAGGAACTCCAAATGCCTCATCAGCCAATGTTGTTGCAGTTCCCACAACTCCGCCTATATAAGCTGCTCTTGCTCCATATATGGCGCCATCGTAGCCCTGACTCCTTCTTGCACCAAATTCCATTATTGGTCTTCCTTTAGCTGCTCTTACAATTCTGTTAGCTTTTGTTGCAATTAAGCTCTGATGATTTACAGTCAGCAAAAGCATGGTTTCTATAAGTTGTGCATCAATAGATTTTGCTCTTACAGTAATTAATGGTTCATTGGGAAAAACAGGAGTACCTTCAGGAATGGCATAAATGTCACCTGTAAATTTAAAACTTTTAAGATATAGCAAAAATTCTTCTTTAAATATTTTTTTATTTCTAAGGTATTCAATATCATCATTTGAAAATTTCAGTTCCTTTATATATTGAATTACTTGTTCTAATCCTGCAACTATAGAAAAACCTGCTCCATCAGGATTTTTTCTAAAAAACATATCAAAATATACTATATCATCTTTCATTCCGTTTGAAAAATATCCATTTGCCATAGTAAGCTCATAAAAATCCATAAGCATAGATAATTTTCTGTTACCAAAATTATTATAATACATTACTATTCTCCTATTAGTTTATTTTGTCCACTATCTCTATGCCGCTGGTATGCATGTTATAAAGCGCAAATAAATTCATGAGATATCCGTCGTGAGAACCACCTTCATATGTTTCTACTGCATTCATTGGCACTATAATTCTCTTAATCATATTTTCTTCATTAAAATAAGCTTTTAAGCTTAAAGCAAACTGAAGTACACAAATATCAGTTACACAACCGGTTATAATATAATTGTCTACTCCATCCGCATATTTAACAAGCCAATCCTGAAATTTTTTGCTGTAAAAACCATTAGTACTGTTTTTTTCAATATAAAATGTTTCTGGCCCATCTGATGCTTTTGTGTTTAGCTCCGGAATTAATTCTGCTTCCGTACTGCCTCTTAAGCAATGCAATGGAAAACTGCTGAATTCTTGTGATTGCTTTTCGTGATTGTCTAAGAAAAACACTTTTTTAAATCCTGTAGTTTTTTCATTTAAATCAACAACATTTTTTGCAATAGCTGCAACTCTTGGAGATGACAACGGTCCTGAGTAAACAAATCCATTTACCATATCAACAACAAATAAAGCTGTTTTTTCTTTATTTAGTGATAACAAATCAATTGTTTTTCCCTTTAACTCATTTTCTATTGTTTCTAAAGCGTCCATACTTACATTCCTTTATATTTATTTTGATACTAAATTTATCATATATATTATAGTGTTTATTTCAATGTTTGTCAAAATTAAATAATTATGCAGTATTCATAAAGAAAAAAATAAAGAAAAACTGTGTCCATAGACACAGTCTTAAGTCAATAATATTATTTATCAGATTTTTCTTTAACTGATAAATCTCCTTGAATTGCTTTTGTAGGACATTTTTCTACACAAACCATGCAATGAGTACATTTTTCATAATCAACTTTTGCTAAGTTGTCTGTAACATGTATTGCATCAAAAGCACAATTCTTTTCGCATATTTTACATCCGATGCAGCCTACTGAGCATACATCTTTTACAGCTTTACCGAAATCTTTGTTGTGGCAGCCTACAATAACATTATTTTTGTAAGGAACAAGTTCTATTACAGCTTTTGGACATTCTTCAATACATTTTCCGCAAGAAGTACATTTTTCTTTATCTATTACAGCTAAACCGTCTACCATTGTAATAGCATCAAAAGCACATACTGCTTTGCAGTTTCCAAAACCTAAACATCCTTTATCACAAGATTTGTTTCCGCCTGCAACTGCTGCTGCAGCTTTACAGTCTTGAACTCCACTGAATTCATATTTTTTCTTTGCTACCGTGTCACAACCCTGGCACATAACATGTGCAACTTTCTTATCTGCTGTTTCTGCATTAACACCCATAATTGCAGCAATTTTTTCATGAGCTTCTTTGTTTGCAACAGGACATCCATTTGCAGGAGCCTTGCCGCTTGCTATAGCATTAGCCATAGCATCGCACCCAGCAAATCCACATGCTCCGCAGTTTGCTCCCGGCAATGCATTTCTAACATCTATTACCTTTTGATCCACTTCCACTTCAAATAGCTTTGCTGCAACTGCCAGTAAAACTCCGCAAACTATGCCGATACCGCCAGTTACTGCCACTGCATTAACTATAACCATTATTTATTCCTCCCTATAATTGCAGTCCAGAAAAGCCCAGGAATGCAATAGACATAAGACCAGCCGCAATCAATGAAATGGATGATCCCCTCAAAGATTCAGGCAAATCTGCATTATCCACTTTATCTCTTACTCCTGCAAACAATACAATTGCAATCAAAAATCCGACAGATGTTCCAACAGAGTTCACCATTGCTTGTATGAAGTTATATTCTTTTGTAATATTTATAATAGCAACACCAAGAACTGCGCAGTTTGTAGTAATTAAAGGCAAATAAATTCCTAATGCCTGATACAAGCCAGGCGCTGATTTCTTTAAAAACATTTCAACAAATTGTACTAATGCTGCAATAATCAAAATAAAAACTATTGTTTGCAAATATCCTAAACCTAAATTGTCCAAAATTGCTTTTTGAACAATGTAAGTTATTATTGAAGCCAGAGTTATAACAAATATAACCGCAATACCCATACCTGCTGCTGTATCAATTTTCTTTGATACACCAAGGAAAGGACATGTTCCTAAAAATTGTGAAAATATAATATTGTTTACTATAGTTGATGTAATAAATAAACTAATTAATTCCATTCTGCTTACCCCCTATGCTTTCTTTCTTCTTGACAGGTAATTTACAAGACCTATCAATAACCCAAGTATAATAAAAGCTCCCGGCGGCTGTCTTGCAATCATCATAGGCTCATATGCTTCCGGAAGAATACTAAATCCGAAAAGTGATCCATTTCCTAAAAATTCTCTTACAGAACTCAATAAAACCATAGCCACCAAATAGCCTACGCCCATTCCTAAACCGTCAATAATAGAATCCACTACGCCGTTCTTAAAAGCAAAAGCTTCTGCTCTGGCAAGTATTATGCAGTTAACAACTATCAAAGGTATAAACACGCCAAGTGCCTGATACAATGCGAAGGTATATGCGTGCATTAACAAATCAATTATTGTAGTAAATGCAGCTATTATTATAACAAATGCAGGTATACGAACTTCATCTGGTATATATTTTCTCAAAGCAGAAATAACAATATTTGAACCTGTTAAAACTGCTATAACTGCAATTCCCATTCCTATTCCGTTTAAAAGTGACGTTGTAACTGCCAGAGTTGCACACATTCCAACCTGTTGAACTAAAATAGGATTCTCTTTCGTAATACCATTTTTAAATATATCTATTTTATTCATGTCATCCTCCTATTTTAAATATTGACTATAAATATTTATCGCATTATTAACAGCGCTTAAAAATGATTTTGAAGATTTTGTAGCTCCTGTCAATGCATCGAATTCAACAATTTCTGTACTCGCATCCTTGCCTGCAAACTGAGATGTGAATTCAGGTTCTGTAGTTCTTGAACCAAGACCAGATGTTTCAGAATGTGATACAACATTAACACCGGTTATTTTTCCTTCAGGTGAAATACCAACAAACAGTTCCATATCTCCGCCATATCCTGCAACAGTGCTGAATGTTCTTACAACATATCCAAGTTCATTGTTTGAAGCATCTACAGCTACCTGTAAATTTACAAATTTTTCATTTTCAGCTTTAATAGTATCAATCAAAGCGGTATCTTCCAAATCATTAAACATAACTGCACCTGGCATTACAGCTTCCAAAACTGCAGGATCCATGCTTGCCATTGCTTCATTCTGTGCTATAAGATCCTTTGTCGTATCATTTAAAAAAGCTAATATGCCTGCTGATATTGCAGCAATAATAAATAATATTCCACCTAAGCGAACATAACTATTTTTCATTTTTACCACCTCCTGTTACTCCAAAAACTTTAGGTGTAACATATTTGTCTATCATAGGAGTAACTATGTTCATCAGAAGTATTGAATAAGATACTCCTTCAGGGTATCCTCCGACTTTTCTGATAAGCATTGTTAATATACCAGCTCCGATAGCATAAATCACTTTGCCTTTGTCAGTAATAGGACTTGTTGCATAATCCGTAGCCATAAAAAATGCTCCTAACATAAGTCCGCCGCCAAATACATGGTAAGGAAGCATACTTCCTCCGTCAACAATCAATGCTAAAACAGCAACTGTACCAATGTAGCATACAGGAATTATCCATTTAATTGTTCCTCTGTAAATTAAATATATACCTCCCAGAATAAGAAGTATTGAAGATGTTTCGCCTAAAACTCCGGGTATATTTCCTAAAAGCATGTCCATAATTGAAGGAAGCTGTCCTGTTGCTGAACCTTTTATGATTGCTAATGGTGTTGCTGAAGCAACTGCATCAGTTACCGGATTAATAAAACCACTTGTCATATGTGTTGACCATGATGCCATTAAAAATGCTCTTCCGGCTAAAGCTGGATTTAAAAAGTTAAAACCAAGTCCCCCAAATACCTGTTTTACTACTACTATAGCAAATGCAGAACCAACAACAGCTATCCACCATGGTGCAGCTGATGGTAAATTAAAAGCTAATAATATTCCTGTAACTACTGCACTTAAATCAGTAACAGTGCTAGGTCTTTTCATTGCTCTTTCACATAAATATTCTGTTACAACTGCAGATATAACAGAAGCCACCACTAATATTAGTGAATTAAATCCAAAATAAAATATACTTGCTGCCAATGCAGGCGTTAATGCAATAATAACATCCAACATTAACTTTTGAGTTGTTTCATCGGATCTAATATGAGGTGACGATGAACCAATCAATTTATTTTCCATCTGTTTTTTCCTCCTATTTTGCCTTTTTGCGTCTTGTTAATATTTCTTTTTTTGCAATACTAATTGTTTCTTTTAACGGTCTCTTTGCAGGGCACACAAAAGAACAAGCACCGCATTCAATACAATCTGCTCCATGAAAATTATCAGTTTCATCAAAATTTTTCAATATTGAAAATCTGCTGATTTTATAAGGCTGCAGATTAACAGGACATGCTTCGACACATCTGCCGCACAAAATACAATTAGATGGCTCAGGGATTTCTGCATCTTTTTTATTTAATACTAATATACCTGATGTTCCTTTTACAACCGGCACCTCATCTGTAAATTGAGCAATTCCCATCATAGGTCCGCCATTTAATATTTTCCCAGGTTCTTCTGAGTATCCGCCGCATTGTTCAATTACATCCTTAAACGTAGTACCAATTCTTACATAAATATTTTTAGGCTCTTTAACTGCGCTTCCTGATACAGTAACAACTCTTTGAACTAAAGGCATACCAGTTTTAATTACATTTCCGATTGTTGCAACCGTGCCTACATTTTCAACTACACAGCCAACTTCCATTGGAAGTCCGCCTGAAGGTACTACTCGTCCAGTAATTGCATTGATAATTCTTTTTTCATCACCTTGTGGATATTTAACTTCCATAGGTGCTACTTCGATACCATCTTCACCTGCAACTAATTTTTGCAGTGTTTCAATTGCATCCAGTTTATTTTTTTCAATTGCTATATAGCATTTGTCAACGCCCAGAGCTTTTTTTATTGCTTTAACTCCTAAAATTACAAGTTCTGGCTTTTCAAGCATGATTCTGTGGTCTGCCGTCAAGAAAGGCTCGCATTCTGCTCCATTTACTAATAAAACATCAATTGTTTTATCTTTTGGAGGGCTTAATTTAACATGTGTTGGGAATGCTGCTCCGCCCATACCTGCCATACCGGCTTCTTTAATAATTGCTAAAATTTGTTCCTTTGTAAGGTCTTCAATATTTCCTTTTGGTTGAACAGAAAGATCAACTTCAAATTTTCCGTCAGATTCAATGATTATACTATTAACCTTAGACCCTCCAGGTACTTGCCGTTGTTCAATTTTCTTTACTGTTCCAGATACGCTTGAATGCACTGGTGCTGAAACAAAGGCTTTTGATTCGCCTATTTTTTGTCCAACTTTCACTGTATCTCCTACAGCTACCAATGGATCGCATGGTGCTCCTATATGCTGTGACAATGGGATAACAACAATCTTAGGATCAACTGCATCTTCAATCGGCACATTTTGGGTTAGCGTTTTGTTTTGAGGCGGATGAATTCCACCTTTAAATGTGAACAATTTTGTGCTCATAACTATCACCTCTTGTTTAAATTGGTTTATATAAAAAATTATATAAAAGGATATTTAATTCTCAAACATATCGATTATAACAGATTATATTTAACTTTTAAACATCTTTTTTTGTTAATTTAAAAAATTTTATCACTATTTTTGTTAATTTGCAAGCAAAGGATAAAAATTTCACTAAATAGCTTGTTAATTTGTTGATAATTCCTTTATGTTTTCATTAATAAAATCCTTTATCCACAACAACACTCCGTTATCTTTTATATTGACATTTTCTAATATTTCCTTTACTTCTGAAGTATTCAATCTAAATGTGCCCCTATCGGTTTCATGGGCGTAAATTAATTCACAATTATCTAAACAATTAATTATTGTCATTATGGTTTCACCCATATTGCCAAGAGGTGCTCTGTCTATATTATTTCTTTCAAAATAACATTTAACTATTGTTCCTTTACCCAATTGTGAATTAATATTCAAATTTCCATTACATCTTTCACATGATTCCTTAAGCATGGGAAGCCCTAATCCAACTTTTCTCGTTGTTCGTGTTGTGAAAAAAGGGTCAATAACCTGCTTTGTCATCTCTTCACTCATGCCAATTCCATTATCAGTTATTGAAAGCTTTAAGTAATTGTTTTTTATGCTTTCTTCAACTTTAATTTCCAATAATGTCGCTTTTGCTTTAACACTGTTCATGGCAATATCCAAAATGTGCATTGATATTTCTTTCATACTTCCTCCATAATTGAAATTAAAAAGTCGCAATTTGCGACTTTATATCATATTCATATAATAATATATACTATCAATATTATTAAGTTCTATAAAATTCTCAGCTTCGGAAATATCTATCAGTTGATGAGCATCTGAATTTCTCAATACTTTAAAATTCTCAATGCTGTTTTTATTAACATCTGTTTTATAATATACTTCTACAAAATCTATTTTCAGATTTTTAGGTATGAATCCCAGTACTCCAAGAAGGCTGTTTGTTTTTTTATTTATATGGGCAGGTACCATAATTCCATGATTTACCTTAGCCAATGAACATACTTCCTCAATAGTGTACTTTGTTGCATTTAATAGAAGTTTTTCCAGTGTACCGACAATTTCATCATTACAGTTATAAATGTTTTGCTCTCCAAATATAGCAGAATTGTTTTTTATGTTAGGAAGAGAATCATATATAATATTTCCAAAATTTACAGCATACTCAAGTTTATTAAAATAGCAAAGAACATGCACTTCTTCTCTTGTTGTTACCTCAATGCCCGGTATGAACTTTATGCCTGTTTTTCCGACTGCAGTCATTAAAGCTGGCAAATTTCCCGCCGTATTGTGGTCAGTAACTGAAATGATATTCAAACCCTTTATATATGACATATTTATTATATTATTAGGTGTCATATCACTGTTGCCACAGGGAGACAAGTCAGAGTGAATGTGTAAGTCATAAAAAAATTTCATTCTATTCCCATGTTACAAAGGTCGCACGATACTTGGTATGCGCTTTTTTCCGTTTTATATATCGGTATACCCAACTCCTTTGCTTTTTCCAGTGCATCCTTTTCAATATTCATATTTTCAACAATAATTATGCATGCTAAATCTAAAAGTTCTGCAACAGCAATAATATTAATATGTGTTTGAATTGTAACCCATATAAAGTTTTGTTTAGCTTTTGACATAACAATGCTTAATAA
>JBASLQ010000449.1:0-2931 GCA_049656425.1 Sedimentibacter sp. | reverse complement strand
GTCCTGTTGGACAGACAATAAAAATAGATGGTATCAATTATCGTATTGTTGGAGTTTTGGGAGAAAAGGGAGAAGGCAAAGGTGATGGGATAGATGATAAAATAGTAATTCCATACACATCTGCCATGAAAATATCTCAAACAAAGAATGTTTTAGAAATTTGGGCTAAATCTGATAATGCAGAAGATGCAGAACTGGCAATGGTTCAGCTTGGAAGAATTTATAAGAGAAAAATAGGGATTGGAAGCAATATAACTCCTGAAAATGATCAAAGCCAAGGAGAAGTCCAGGTAGAAGGCGGTGCAGTTTCTTCAGATAACGTAAGTGTTAATAAAGCTATGCCGGAGCCAGTACCGGAACCAGAACCAGAAGTTCCTGCAGATGATGAAAATGTATTTGCAAAAGGTGACAAGCCTCTTACTATAACAAGCTTGAATAATTTAGTAAAAGAAGCAGATCAGGCTAACCGTATTATGACAGTTCTTCTTGGCGGAATTGCAGCAGTTTCGCTTTTAGTTGGCGGAATAGGCATAATGAATATAATGCTTGTTGCAGTAACGGAAAGAACAAGTGAAATAGGAGTAAGAAGGGCACTTGGAGCCAAGCAGGAAGATTTGCTCATACAATTTTTGCTTGAAGCAGTCTATGTAAGCATTATAGGATGCGTGACAGGTATTGTACTTGGAGCATGGGCTGTGAGCATTGTGTCAAAATATGGACTTTCAGCTGTTGTAAGCTTTGACTCCATACGTATTTCAGTATTTGTTGCATTGACGTCAGGTTTGTTATTTGGTGTATATCCTGCAATAAACGCATCAAGCCTGCCGCCAGTTGAAGCTTTAAAAAGATAATAAATAAAAGAGGTTTTGATTTATCAAAACCTCTTTTAAATTTCCGAAAGTTATTATATAATCATATTAACCAGTAAATAAAAACAAAGGAAGGAATATATATGATATTTACAAGTGAAGTTAGCATGCAGACAATAGCAGAAGCTATTATAATTTTGTTTGCACTGTTGTTATTCAGAAATTTTATTACCAATATTATAATAAAGATATTAAAAAGATTATCTGAAAAGTATAATTTGAAAAACATTGCATTGGTTGTAGGCACAATTGAAAAGCCGATGATAAACTTTTTTACATACACAGGCATTTACTTTGCTCTAATAGTTCTGCCTTTTACTGCAAATATTGCAATATTCATAAACAGAGTTTACAGAACATTCATTATAATAGCTTTAACTCAGTGTGCTTTAAAAATAGTGACAGCTTATGCTGCTGAATTAAACAATGCATATATCAATAAAAATGATAAAAATGAAAGAACACAAATGTCTAAGACTGTGTTTCCACTTATATCAAAGCTCATAAAAGCAATTATAATAGTAATAGCAGTTGCAGCTATAGCAGTGGAATTTAATTTCAGACAACTCAGCAGCATTCTAACTGGTATTGGAATTGGAGGCGCTGCACTTGCATTGGCATCACAGGACTTAATTAAAAATTTCTTTGGAGGCTTTGTTATATTAACAGACAAATCTTTCAGCGTAGGCGACTGGATAAGAGTGGACTCATTTGAAGGTACAGTGGAAGAGCTGGGCCTCAGGAGCACAAAAATAAGAACTATAGACAAAGAAATTGTAACTGTGCCTAATTCAAGATTTGCTGACAGGGAACTTATTAATTGCAGCTTAAGAGAAAACAGAAGAGTAAATTTCACTGTAGGGGCAGTTTATGACACTCAGCCTGAGAAATTAAAAAATGTTATTTCACAAATTAAAAGCATGCTGGATAATCATCCAATGGTAAAGGAAGATACTGCATTGGTTAAGTTTGATAAATTCAGTTCAAGTTCATTGGATATAGTAGTTCAATATCTGACTAACACTGCAGATTACACAGAATATATGAATATAAAGCATGATATTAATTTTAAAATAATTGATATATTTAATAATGAAGGAATAAGCTTTGCATTTCCAAGCATGAGTTTATATATGGAAAAATAATAAGGAAACATGCTTTGAGCAAATTAGTTGAATATTTAATGGTAAAGTTAGGAAAGATAGGGGTATATGGTACTCATTTAATCTAATAAAGATTATTAATAAAAGGAGAATTTATGGAAATTAATTTGAATACAGGTTTAAAATATAAAGAAGAAAAAATTGTATCTCTAAATGATACAGCAAAAACATTTGGCAGTGGAGCTGCAGAAGTGTTTGCAACCCCAATGATGATTGGTTTAATGGAAGCAGCATCCATGAATGCTGTCAAGGAATATCTCCCCCAGGGATATTCAACAGTTGGAACAAGCGTGAATATAAAGCATATGAGTGCAACCGCTGTTGGAAAAAAAGTGTGGGCTGAAGCAGAATTAGTTGAAACAGACAGAAAAAGGCTTGTTTTTAAAGTTGATGCCTATGATGAAGATAAAAAAATCGGTGAAGGATTTCATGAGAGATTTATTATTGATGAAGCAAAGTTCATGGGCAATTTAAAATAATCCAATAAATTTGTTTACTTTATGTTAAATTTTTAGTAAAATCAATAAAAGGAGAAAATTATGAAGTGTCCAAAGTGTAATTGTTCTGAAAGCAAGGTTGTAGATACAAGACCAACCGATGATGGATTTAAAATCAGGCGTCGCAGGGAATGTATTGAATGCGGACATCGATTTACAACATATGAAAAAATTGAAGAAACTCAAATTGTTGTAATAAAAAGAGATGGAACAAGGCAGGGATATAATAGGGATAAAATTATCAATGGCCTCATTAGAGCCTGTGACAAACGCTCGGTAAGTTTAGAGCAAATCGAAGGAATTGCAGATAAAGTTGAAAAACAGTTATATAATACATTTCAAAATGAAGTATCTACTGAAGTAATTGGCGAGTTAGTCATGAATGAACTCCAGGGCGTAGAC
>JBASLQ010000448.1:0-12428 GCA_049656425.1 Sedimentibacter sp. | reverse complement strand
ACAGCACCACCAGCACCATGTATGAGACTTGACTTGCCTTATGCAGTTGCTCTTCGTGATTTATTTAAAGATTATAAAATGAGAGCACAACAAAATACAAAATACATGGAATCAGATACTCGTGAAGCTGCAGTAACTCACACAATGAATATGATGATTTCAAGACTTACAAGTGCTGATATTCAGTCAACAATTACTCCTGACGAAGGAAGAAACGTTCCATGGCATTATAATAATATTGCAGGTATAATGACTGCAAAACAAGCTCTTATCGGTATGGACGGCTTAAGAGAAATGGTTAAGCTTGACAGAGACGGCGTTCTTGGAAAAGATGTAAGAGAACTTAAAGAAAGAGCAATATTGTTCATGGAAGAAATTCTTGAAGTTGGAGGATACTTCAAAGCTGTTGAACAAGGTTTCTTTGTAGACAGCGGAAAATATCCTGAAAGAAACGGAGACGGTATAGCTCGTCAAATCGAAGGCGGCATTGGTTACGGCTTCATTTATGAAAGAGATGAAGATTATTTTGCTCCTGTTTCTGTTCACTACGGATACAACAATATTCCAAAAGAACTTGCAAAAGCAAGTGATGCTATAGGCGGAGATACTTTTGAAGACCGTTCAAAAATTATATATATTGATGAATTAGATGAAAATGACAATGTTAACAAGAGACTTGAAGAAGTTGACAAATATTATGATTCAAATCTTGTTAAACCGGAAGTTGAATGGAGAGCTGACGGTACTGTACTGCTTTCTATATTCCTTCCTCTTGATGAAAGAACTGCTGAATTTGCAGCTATTAAATGCGGTGAAAAGATGGGACTTGAAGATGTGACTGTTGTTCATAAACAATGCATGCATCCATCAGAAGGAACTTACTGCGAAATCAAAGGTAAAGTAAACTTTGACATTGACATTAATGAACTTATTATTCCTGAAAAAGTTGTTGTGTTGTCAGAAGAAGAAATCAGAGCTGACATACAGGAAAAACCGTTATTTGTTGTTGCAGCCACAGTAGGAGAAGATGAACATTCAGTTGGTTTAAAAGAAACATTGGACATCAAACACGGTGGTATTGAAGGCTTTGGTATTAAATATGAATATCTCGGAACTTCATGCCCTGTAGAAAAATTAGTTGATGCTGCAATAGAAACTAACGCAGATGCCATTTTGGTCAGCACAATAATTACTCATGATGATGTTCATGTTAAAAATATGAGAAAAATTAATGACCTTTGCGTAGAAAAGGGCATAAGAGATAAAATCATGATTGTTTGCGGCGGCACTCAGGTAAATAATGAAGTTGCTGTTGAAGCAGGTCTTGACGCCGGATTTGGAAGAGGCAGTCACGGTATTGATTGTGCAAGCTTCTTAGTAAAGAAAAGAAGGGAAATGAACGCATAGTGAAAGTTAATGTATTGGTAGCCGAAATTGGAAGCACCACTACAGTAGTAAATGCATTCAATGGAATAGGTACTTCCTGCCCGACATTTGTCGGTCAGGGACAGGCGCCTACGTCTGTACTTCAAGGGGATGTTACGGTTGGACTTAAGGGTGCTATTAATGACTTGAAGGCAAGACTAAATGCAGACGAAATTACATGGGATGACATGCTGGCTACAAGTAGCGCTGCTGGTGGTTTAAAAATGACTGTCCATGGTCTAGTTTATGATATGACTGTTCGAGCAGCTAAAGAAGCAGCTCTTGGTGCCGGAGGTATCATTAAAATGATTACTTCAGGTAAAATGAGAAAAACTGATTTAAAGAAAATACAGGAAATTAATCCGAATATAATTCTCGTTGCAGGCGGAGTTGACTACGGTGAAAGAGATACAGCTCTTCACAACCTGGAAATGATACTTTCCATGGGAATTAAAACTCCTATCATATATGCAGGCAACATAGAAAACCAGGAAGAAGTTCGCCTTATGTGTGAGGAATCAGAAACCCAAGTTTATATTGTGGAAAATGTATATCCCAAAATTGACACTTTGGTCGTGGAACCAACAAGAAAAATCATACAGGATGCTTTTGAGGAACATATTATTCATGCTCCAGGCATGTCAAAAGTGAGAGAACTTGTAAATGGTCCCATTATTCCAACACCTGGTGCGGTTATGGAAGCAGCTAAAGTATTAAAAGAGGAATTAGGCGATTTGGTTGTGTTTGACGTTGGAGGAGCAACAACTGACGTGCACTCTGTAACAGAAGGGTCTATTGAAATCAATTCTATTTTAATAAGCCCAGAGCCAGAAGCTAAACGTACTGTTGAAGGAGATCTGGGGGTTTACGTAAATGTAAATCACGTTGTGGAAAAAATCGGAATGGATAATTTGAAAAAAGAATTTCCGGACGCAGAAGAAATTTTGGAAAATTACAAACCAATTCCAGAAAGCCAAAGAGAAATGCAATTTGTTGAAAGGCTTACAAAAGAAGCAGTTTTAACATCTCTTGAAAGACATGCAGGACATCTGAGATACTTCTATACAGCATCAGGCAAAAAGACTGTTGCTGAAGGAAAGGATCTTACTGCAATTAAATATATAATAGGTACAGGCGGAGCATTAACAAGGCTTCCCGGCAAAAGAGAAATACTTGAACTTGTGAAAAGTCATGGCAAGGAGCAGGAACTGTATCCTACAGAATTGGCGCAAATACTCATAGATGAAGATTACATCCTGTCTTCTTTGGGAGTACTATCTAAAAGTTATCATGACGATGCTCTTGTTTTAATGAAAAAAAGCTTAAGAATATAGGAGAATAATATGTATCCCAGATTAGTAATTGATTTAAATAAAGCAAAAAATAATCTTGACAAAATTACTGAAATGGTAAAAGGCTCAGGTTGTTCAATCATGATTGTTACAAAGGGATATTGCGCAGCTCTAAAATAGACATACTTGGAGCAAGTTCTGACCATTTGATTTTGGATGTTACAAAGTCTGACATTGTATATAATGTTGGAGATATTGTAAGTTTTAAGCTTACTTATTCCAGTTTATTGAGAGTCACAACAAGTTCCTATGTAAATAAAGAATATGCATAATAGTATTTTTGTCTAAAAAGCAAAATGAGACAATTTTAATAATTGTCTTATTTTGTGTTTATTCTGTAATTTCTTTAATATTTTCCTTGTTTTTTCTTTCTATTCCTAAAGGATTAGGATTTGTGTAAAAGAGCAAATTCTTTATAACAGTATTTTCTGTTTCTGCTTCTTCTTTGTTTCTCGGATATCTTAAGTTTTCAAAATTATAATTTTTAGCCCGCTCTAAAACCTCTTTAAGCTTTTCATCTTTAATAATGAATTTAGCCGCTTCCATTCTGTCTTTTAAATTAGCATTGCTTTTATACACTTCATTTCCAACTGCACAAGCAGCCATTCCTATATATCTCGAGTCAAGCCTGTTTCTCATGTATTCGCTTAAATCAGCTTCTTCAATAATTTCTTCAAGTTTATTATGTACTTCGACCTGGTCCTGCCACATTTTTTCATTGTAAGAATGCAAAGAAGACGTTTTGTTTTTCATGTAATGATAATACACTCCATGATCAATGCATACTTTATCACAATAAATAAGTGCTTGAACGCTGAAAATCAAGTCTTCCATTATAGTTATGCCAGGTTGAAAACTTAAATGAAATTTATCAATAAAATCTTTTCTGTATAAACATCTCCAGACACAACCCATTACATTGTAATATTTAGGAATTATATCTTCAATGCCAATCATATTTGCTATAAGCTCATTGATTATATCCAATTTTCCTAAAACATCCTTTTGTACTTTAAGCATTTTAATATTGCTTGTTCGCTTTGAATCTTTTGAATAATTGCAAAAAGCTATGTTACATTTATATTTTTCTATTGTTTTGTATATGTTTTCATACATGTTCGGTTCTATCCAGTCATCAGGATCCACAAAACCTATGTATTTGCCTGTAGCTGCTTCAATTCCGGTATTCCTGGCAACAGAAACACCTTCATTAATTTTATCTATAACAATTATTCTTTTATTTTTTTTTTGATAATCTTTACATATATCCAAGCTTAAATCGGTAGATCCGTCATTTACAAGTATTACTTCAATATCTTTTAAACTTTGCGCCAATATGCTGTCTAAACATCTGCTTAAGAACTTTTCTACATTGTAAATAGGAACGACTATACTGATAATATTCATAAAATCCTCTCTGGTAATCATTAATTATTATTATGCTATTATACCATTAAATTTATTTTTTCTCAATATTATAAGAGGAAAAAACAAATTAGTTTTTTCCTCTTGATTGATATTATTTATTCTTGTTTTGATTATTCGCTATTGTCTCACTTCTTCAATAGATTTTGTAATACTGTGAGTAATTGGTTTCCATTCAATTTTCTTAAATAATGCTACAATTGAAATTGGTATATAAGTAAAAATGAATAATGGAAATGTAAATAAGTATTTAATTTTATTTTTTGGCGAAGCATTTATTTGTTTCCACTCTGTTATAGTTGTTATTAATCCTAATGCAAATAATATAGTATATGAATTTACAAAAGTCATAATTATAGCGCCGGATGTTTCTTTTATAATCTCAGGATAAGTTTCAATATTTATAAAACCGACTGTTAAAAATACCAGATTCAATGATATGCCTGCTAATGTTAAAAACAGTGCCGGCATAATTGTCACCAACATATCATAACAGCTGAAACTTTTCTTTGTAAATATACTTTTAACCAAGGTTTTACCATATTTTGCAAACACCTGATAAAAACCTTTTGCCCAGCGAAGTCTTTGATTCCATGATTGTTCGAAAATATATGGCTGTTCGTCGTATAAAACTGCATTGGCGCAATATCCTATTTTTTCACCTTGTATTGCATTGTCTATTGAGAACTCTATGTCTTCAGTAAGTAAATGATGTTTCCAACCGTTATTTTTTCTTATTATATCTTCACTGACCATAAATCCTGTTCCGGAAATTGCACAACTTGTATTCAGCAACATTCTTGCATTGTTAAGGTATTTTGCTTCTCTTAAAAACCAAAGAGAATAACCTGCTGACAGCCAATTTGTATCATAATTTTTAGAATTTCTGTAACTTGTTACAATTTTATATCCGTTGTCAAAAACTTTGTTCATTTCAGCTATATAATTTTCATCTAATAGATTATCAGCGTCAAAAACAAAATAGCCTTCATAATTTTCATTGCAATTCATAATTTGTTTTAAAGCAAAATCAAGAGCATATCCCTTGCCGACATTTTGCCTGTTAAATCTTTCAAATACAGTTGCTCCTGTTTCTCTTGCCACATCAGCAGTGCTGTCAGTACAATTATCTGCAACAACATAAATATCCACAAGTTCAGAAGGATAATTTTGTTTTTTAATGCTATTTATTAATTGCCCTATTACTGCATTTTCATTTCTTGCAGCAATAACAACTGCATATTTGTGATTTTTCATTGCAACCATTACTTTTTCTTTTTTAAATAAAGACACAACTACATAATATCCCTGATAAAAATAAAATCCTGTAAATAATATTAATATTATAAAATTAAATATATTTATAAACGATAACATATATACCTCCATCATTTTGTTACTTTGAATCGTAAGTATAACATTTTTACAATATAAATCAATTAAGTATTTCTTAAGTTTCATTTAATATTAACGAAAACATTTAATTAACTAAACATCTGCAATTATAGGCATTATTATTATTACAATTTTAATTTTTTTTATGCTTTTATATAATTCCATAAAATACCTTGAATTTGTTAAAGAAATTTCAAATGCAGTGAATTAAAAATTCATAAGGTTATTGGAAATTGAAAATTAATTGACACTTTTGCCGGGATACATTATACTATATGATATATACTATTACAAATTAGGAGTGAATTACAATAATGGATGATGACGGTATAAGTCAGGTCACAATAATAATTTTTCTGTTGTTGATGTCGGCTTTTTTTTCTGCAAGTGAAACAGCTTTCAATAAATACAACAGAATAAGAATGAAAAATTTTTCGTATTCAAACAATAAGAAAGCAGATTTAGTTATAAGATTAGATGAAAATTATGATAATCTAATATCAACTATACTTATTTTTAACAATATTTTCAATATTTCAGCAGCTTCTCTGGCACTTTATGTGTTTTCCAAACAATTTAACAATTTTAGTATTGTAATATCAACGGGTATAATTATTTTACTCATACTGTTGTTTGGTGAATTGCTTCCTAAAGGGTTAGCACAGTTTGCTCCTGAAAAATTTGCAATGTTTGCTGCACCTGTAATGTTTTTATTAATTTTCATATGCACACCTGTCAATTTTATGATTTCTACATTTAAGAAGATGTTTTTAAAAGTATTCAAGTCCGAAACACTTCCATCCATAACAGAAGATGAACTTAGAACAATGATTGATGAAGTTGAAAATGAGGGTGTAATAAACAAAAATGAAAGTGATTTAATTCGTTCTGCAATTGAATTTAATGAAACAGTTGTTGAAGACATTTATACACCCAGAATAGATATAGTAGGAATAGAAGAAAATGAAAGCTTGGATGTGATTAAGGAAACATTTTTAATCAGCGGTTATTCAAGACTTCCGGTTTTTATAGGGGATATGGACAACATTGTTGGTGTTTTGCATGAAAAGGATTTTTACCAGGCGATAAACCGCAAGGAAAAAGAAATTAAAAAGCTCATTTCCAAAATAGTATTTATAACGCCAAACAAGAAGATTTCTGAACTGTTAAAGGAACTTCAGCTGTCAAAAGCTCATATGGCAGTAGTAATTGATGAATATGGCGGAACTGAAGGCATAGTGACCATGGAAGATATTATTGAAGAACTTGTGGGAGAAATATGGGATGAGCATGATGAAGTTATTGAGTGGTTTAAGAAAATAGGTGAAGATAAATATCTTATATCATGCAATGCAGATATTGATGACATGTTTGAACTGTTTGGCATTCAACCTGATGAAGAAATTGATGTGACTACGGTTAACGGCTGGATAACAATGCTCTTCGAAGAAATTCCTGATGTTGGGGGAAGAATTGTCTACAAAAATTTAGATATTACTATCACTAAGGCGGAAGCTAAAAGAGTTTTAGAAATCCAAGTAGAAAAAATTACAAAAGAAGAAAACTTAACGTTTTAAATTATAAATAACATAAATAATAATTCAAAAAGAATGAATGTATAAATGTTCATTCTTTTTTTTATTCTTAATGTTGCAAAAGCGGTGAAAAGATGTACTAATATAAAAATAGGTTAATATAAATTATATATATTAAGTTGTGTCGTTAGTGGTTATATGTATCAGATGCAGTGAAAGGATTGATAAGTTGAAAAAGTTGTGGGCAGGATTAATATTACTTGGGCTGCTTTTTTCTTTCATTAATGGAAGTCCGGAAACAGTTACAAATGTATTGATGTTTGATTTACAAAAATCAGTTGAATTAATTATAAGCCTCTTGCCTATAATGGCATTTTGGACCGGCATGATGCGAATAGTTGAAAAATCAGGCATTTTGAACAAATTATCTCAATCACTAAAGCCTGTTATAAAGTTTCTTTTCAGGGATGTGCAAAATAACACAAAGGCAGTAAATGCAATAGTTATGACAATTGTTGCCAACATGCTGGGCATAGGAAATTCTGCTACAGCTTTTGGAATAAAAGCAATGCAGGAAATGCAAAAAAGCAATAAAGATAAAAGAACAGCCAATAATTCAATGTGCATGTTTATCATAATAAATGTTTCATCAATTCAGCTTATTCCATTAAGCATAATTAAATTAAGGGCGGACTCAGGTGCTGCATTGCCAGGGGATATTTTGCTGCCTACGTTAATAGCAACAACATTTTCAACGATTATTGCTATATTGTTTGCAAAATATTATGAGAGGAAAGATATATAATGAATATGTCTGATTTGATTTTACCTGTACTTATTGGAGGAATATTGATTTATGGCATTTTTAAAAAAGTTGATATATATTCTGCATTTATTGAAGGAGCATTGGATGGTGCTAAATCAGCGATTAAAATATTCCCATACATATTGGCTGTAATATTTGCAATCAATTTATTCATACAATCCGGTGCAGAAGATTTTATTGTAAGTATATTAAAGCCAATTACAATCCTAATTGGCTTTCCACCTGAATTATTGTCGTTAGCCATTATAAAACCATTGTCCGGAGGCGGTTCTTTGGGTGTTTTTCAATCAGTATTAGACAATTATGGTGCAGACACATTTATAGGCCGCAGTGCATCTGTTTTAATGGGGTCATCAGAAACAATATTTTATACGGCAGCTGTTTACTTTGGAGCTGTTGGAATAACAAATACGAAGTATACTATTAAAGTTGGGCTTATAGCTCATGTTGCATCCATATTTGCTGCTATTGTTGTAAGCAAATATTTGTTTTAATTATTGTTTTGATTTTACTCCTTCAAATATATCCTGCCAAAATGCAAATATACCTGACAACAAGAAAACATCACCGATGCTTATGTTTTTGGAGAAAGGGTAGGGAGGAGGAATTGTTATAATGTCACAAAGCAATTTAAACTTTGTGTCAGTTGTAAGCAATGAATGTATTAAATCCTGACCACTCAGAAGGTACATTTTTTTCGTTTCTATATCTGACAATACTTCTGAAACAAGAACAGGCATTTTAAAATTATTTGCTGCAATAGCAATAAAATTTAACAATGTACCGACAAAAAACAACATCATGTAAGATTTTTTAATATTAAGAGCTGTTACATACAATATTGCAAAATAAATTAACCAGCTCAAGGATAAAAATTTAAGAAAATTATTGTCACTAAAGTGTTTATATAAAAATTGTGCAGTAATTTCAATTACTGCCATAATTATCAATATTTTATAACCTTTTATTTGTATTTTAACTTTAGAAAAATCAAAATACCTTTTTCTTATTAATAAAATTATAATTGCCAGTAAAATTGATAGTATAGATGTTAATATAATTTCAGTCAGCATAATCCACCTGGTTTTATTATGTACTATTCGGATAAATTGTTATATGCAGTTCTTAAAGCTATTATTGCATCATCAACTATATCCGGATTAAATTGAGTACCCGAATTAATTTTAATTTCAGACAAAGCAGTCTCTAAACTTAAAGAATGTCTGTAAGGTCTGTTTGTTGTCATTGCATCAAATGAATCTGCGATAGTTAATATGGATGTTTCTAATGGTATTTTATCGTGACTAAGACCATCCGGATAGCCTCTGCCGTCATTTCTTTCATGGTGATGTTTTATTATGTCTGATAAGTTTGCTAAGTAACTTAAATCAGAAATTATAGTTGCGCCTATTGCCGGGTGCGTTTTTATTGTATCAAATTCTTCCTTGTCTAATTTTTCGGTTTTATTTAAAATATTCTTATCAATACCAATTTTTCCTATGTCATGAAGCAAGGCTGCACTTTTTATAAGGTCAATTTTACTTTGTGGAAGACATAATTGTTTTGCTATACTTTCAGAATATGTACTGACACGCATAGAATGTCCGCTCGTGTAAGGGTCGTTTGCTTCTATAGCTCGTACAAGAACATTCATTGTGTCAAAATAATTTTTTCTCATATCAATATAAAGTTTGAATGAATATCTTGCTAACATAAGTGGAATGAAAAACAATAATATTCCGCCTATTCCATAACTGTTATATGAAAAAGCAAGTACAATGCCAAGTAGACTAACTAATACAATATTAATAAGCATTCCATAAAAACTATTTTTCCAAATATAAGACATTTTTTCTTTAAGCAATATCGCCATTAATTCTGACATGAAAAATGTGTTTAACATTATATAAACTAATAATGCTGCAGTACCTGCAATAGGATTGTAAAATTCAAAGCCAACATCAAAAGCTTTATCCAATGAAACATATGCAATTCCTGCCATGCTTGAATTTATTATATATTGACTTATGTTAAATATCGTTTTATATATTGGATTGTTAAATACATGAACTCTTCCTTTACCTTCTACATAAGGACATCTTAAAGTAACGCCAACAGCAGTTATAATTGCCGTAGTTAATGGATTTGTTAAAAGTATTGCAGAAAATGCTAATGCAAAACTTACTGAAATACCGCCTATTTTGGGCAACAATATTAAAAATGTTTCTGCTACAGCTGATAATGCAGAAAAAACAATAAGCAAAACATAGTCATTTATAGTGTATGTTTTAAATAAATAAATCATAAGCATAACAGCAATAAATGACAATATGGAAATATAAGCATATAATTTTATGTTTGTTTGTTTTTGTGTTTTTATTTTTCCTACTTTGCTTTCCTTTGTATTTATACCGTTTACCATGATTTTACCTCTTATATATGAAGGGCTGACTTTTTAAATTAATTACTATACCCAGCTGATGCCTGCGCCTGCAGCCAATACTAAAGATACTAAAGAAGCTATTATAGGCATTAATTTTTTCATGAGAAACCTCCTACAGAGAGTCTCTGCTCGGTTCGCTAATAGAACAGGAAGGTTTCGCTACGCTAGTTGTGAAATATTTGTGTCAGCCCTATCATTCATTCTTTGAAAAATAAACACACTTTTCTATTAATGGCATTTAATGTTGCTTTAATAGTTGAATCAATTTTATTGTTTGTTGCTATAGAAGAACCAACAAGAACATTTTCTCTTCCACGGTCTATTTGTGTAATAGCAGAAAGCATTACTTCCTTTCCGGCGATTTTGGCGAACTGAATATCTTCAACTATGAAACAATCCAAATCAATGGCTTTTTTAATAGCATCCAATGCTGATGAAGCTGCAATCATAAGTGTGTTTTTTTCTGATTTAATGCCCTCAGCTTCACCTATAAATTCCTTTTCATCCCAAGAAAGCTTAGAGCATATTTTTATTCTATCTGCAGTAGTTTCATTTGTATATCCTTCATATAACAGCCTGAAATCAGTATTTATTGTTATGTTTTTGTTAATTTGAGCCACACTGATTATTTTATAATCAACATCCAAATTGAAATGCGACAATAAAGCTGTACGGATATCTCTTGATATTTGTTTTGAATGTCTGCTGCTGTCAGAAAGTATATGTATTTCACTTATATTGTTATTAGAATCGCAAACAATTTTACATGACATAACAGATTTTATATTTGCTAAAAAATACTCAACTTCATCATAATTCATAATAGTCCTCCAACCATTTTACTACACGTCCTAATTATAATACAAGATTTGTTAATTTTCAACATTTAATTACCAAGTCTTCATATTTTTATTAAATTAAATTTATACAAAAAAACATCTTTTCAATAAAATGAAAAAATGTGTTTACCAAATTACATATAAGATGAGTTTATTTATTCGTTGAAATATTTCAAAAGCCCCGTATATATTGCCCAGGCTGTCTTTTCTTGATATTCAGCTGATACAAGTTTTTTTTCTTCCTCATTATTGGATAAAAATCCACATTCTATTAATACAACCGGCATTGAAGTATCATCTAATATTTTTATTCCTTTTTTTACTTGAGGTACTCGGTTGTTGCTTGTGTCCAATATACTTTTTAAATTGTCCTGCAATATATTTGCAGCAATTTTTCCGGTTGCATTATTGTTTTGATAAAATACATGAGCTCCATAATATTTTTCTCCGGTAAAAGAATTAAGATGTATGGAAATAACTAAATCTGCATTTGAATTGTTGATTGCTTCAACTCTGTTTTTTAAATCTTCATTTTTTTTAGCTCTTATTGTTGGAGATGAACTTGAATATAAACCATTATCATCATATCTTGTCATTTCAACTTCGAATCCGCTTCCTTCCAGGAAATGCATTAATTTTTCAGATATAGCTAAATTTATGGGAGCTTCTCCAATGTCTAAACTTCCGCTGGCACCAAGATCTACTCCTCCATGCCCCGGATCAATAAGAATTTTTATTTTTTCAATTTGTTCTTCCTCGGATGCATTGATAGTTTCTGTAGTTTTACCTATATTAGAAAATAATGACAATAACACTACGATTACTAATGCCATTGAAAATATTATATTTACTTTTTTAAATACAACCTCCATTACATCCTCCATATTTATTGTCTTATTTAAGCTTATGATAAGCTGTACTTAATATTACAAAAAATAATCTTATAATTGACAATCAAATTTTATTTATATATAATCCTGTCTTTGACAGTTGAGAGGAAGAAAAAGTCTGGAAGTCCGCATGAATAGTGGCGTCCAGACTTTTGAATATTTTTAAAAAATGCGTACTTTTTTTAGTTTTTGGTTTCTTTAAAATTTTTTTTCATTTGTTTAGTAGTAACTATCTGATAATCAGTTCTAAACCCAAAAGCATCATGTAGAGCATCAGTAAATTCAGTTCTGGTGTAGG
>JBASLQ010000447.1:0-1620 GCA_049656425.1 Sedimentibacter sp. | reverse complement strand
AAGCAAAAGGCAGCAATACAATTTTTTACTAATAGCTCACGAATATTTATTTGTTTTAAAAAAATGATAAATTGACTAATCATTGATTAAATCAAAAATCCATTTTGTCCATGTTGACACTGTAGACGCTCTTCTTTCAGCGGAATCTTTACATAATCTCAGCTCCAGTATTTTGTGAGCAAGGATTTTTTTATCTGGAATTTTGCCGCTTTCTATTGCAACTTCAAATGAATATCTCAATATTTCATGTTCAAGCATTAACGAAACATATTGCAGTTGTCGTTTCTTATATGACATTCCTAATATATTTTTTCCTCTTCTTGTTAAAGCTACTACAGTTTTGCCAATATCATTTTTTGCTTTTTCTGCTAAACCTAAATACTTACATGCATTATAATAATAGTCTGACTGTCTTATATTAAATCCTACGCTTTCTGCAATTTTCTCTGTAGTGATCGGATTATCTTTAACCATTTCTAGTATGCTGATAATTACATTAAAACTGTTGGCTTGAATAAATGGAACATCAGCAGGTTCAGGTTTCACAATTGTGCTGTTATGCACATCTATGAGATCTTGCATAGATATAGTTGTTTCTTCAAAACTGTAATTCTTTTGTCTTATAAATGAAATAGAAGAATAATTTCTTAATTCTGTAAATTCATATTCCATTAAACGAAAAATGTTGTTGCTGTACACCATAAAAATAGGCCTGATGACCTTTGATACTTTATTGTGCCAGCATCTTACAGGATAATAAAGCTGTCTAACCAAGAAGTTATCATTAAATATGTTCTTTCCTTCAATTATTGCAATAACATTTTGGTTTTCAAAACCGCCATCTATTTCTATTTGTGAATTTTGAACAGGAATATTAATATTACTTTTATTTTTTGTATCTAAAATATTGAAATCAAAAACTCCTGAACCCATTCTACCGCTGATGGTTTGTACCATGTTCTCTTCGCTTAAAAAATCATTTAAAATGTTAGTTATGCTCATGACATTGATTGCATTTGCTTCACTGTTTATTTGACTTTTATTTATGGTTTCCAGGTAATCAGGAAACTCAACATGATTTATATCATTCTCTATGTCTGGAAATTTTCTATAAGCGTCAAAATTGCCAATCAGATAAGTGCCCCTGCTGTTTGGGAGAATAGCTAACTTTTTTCCAAATGCACTAGGTCTTGAATCATATGTATCAAATTTAGTCATCAGACGCGGTTCTCTGAATTCTTTGATTTGATTTGCTGATATTTCAAATATTTCGTATTTATCAACTTGATTTTGAATATCATATTTTTCAAATAGTTTATTCCATGCTTCGCTATTAGTCATTTCAACCACACCCTCATATGTTAAATGTCATAGTTTGATATTAGAACTTCGTCTATTTCGCCTCTTTTATTTCCGTCTGAATTTAGAACTCTTTTTGCTTTAATAACCTTTATATTATAATTATCTTTGTATAACTCATTAATAAAGTCACATGAAGAATTAGATAATAAGAATCTGATCCCTTTTTTATTTAATTAATCACATTCATTCTTCAATTCAATTTGTTGTTCTTTGCCAAATCCGTTGTTAGTATAGCCCGTAAATGAGCTTGAAGATGAA
>JBASLQ010000446.1:0-3226 GCA_049656425.1 Sedimentibacter sp. | reverse complement strand
CAAGATTCTCTTCATACATTGCTTTTGTTATTTCATCTACTCCTGAAGCTTTTCTACCGTTCATTTCTTCAGAGCCATATGTTGCTAAATAAGCTTTACAATTAATTCTTTCATCGGTGGCTAGTTGTCTTACATTTTCCATAAATCTTAGCTTATTCTTTTTTTTCTTTGCTAAAGGAACATATAAATAGCTTTCAACATCAGCCTTGCATTCAATTAAATCATATTCACTATACTGAAGTACAACATCAATATCACATCGTGACATCTTTACACCATTATAAAATACAAGGCTTTCGGGAATAGCTAAATATATTTCATCATTAATTGGTTTAATAGTTCTAACAATCAATTCCAACAAATATCCTCTTCTGTCCTTTATAACATCTGAACTTGTACTATAAAATGAACTCATTAATTTGCAAAAAGCGATAAAATTTTTATCATTATCTACTGTATCAATTTCAGGAGAAGCTTTTATATTTTTAATAATATTACTCGCAGGTATCTTTTTTCTACTTAGAACTGCAAAAGTTATTTCTATGTATTTTGTATTATGAATAATAAACTCCGCTAGCTCTACGGTTTCTGTATCAATTTTCGAAGGATTGTCCTTTGTTTTGAATGTTAATGTCATTAAAAATTGCCCCCAAACTTTAACTATTAATAGTAAAAGGTGCCATAATAAGAGCTGGAAAACCCATCCTCGTCGTTAATGAACTTACAAGTTCCCTTGCATATGGCCAAATATTTATTGGAACATTTCTTTTTACAAAAGCTTCAATATAATCATTTTCAATATTTTCAATTCCATTAAAACTATATTCAATACTATATTCAAAATTTATAGAAAAAGCAGTAACATCATTTATATCAACTACTTCTATAATAAATTTCGGATATACTCTTAATAAACCCAATTCACTTTTATACGTATCAGTATTAAACGACAATTTCACTGATAGCTTTGAGTTTACAGCATCATAATTAACACGCTCTACACTTAATTGCTTTAAATTAATAAGATTAATTTTTACACTATTTACAAACTTATTATATTCTTCAGGAATCAATTTTTTCTCATTCGGCATATTGCATTCCTCCTTAATTAATATTACTAAGCCGCTATATCTAATTCAGAAATAGACAGTTTACCAAATTGTATTGCAACATTTGAGTCATATTGACCAGAAATAAATTTTGCAGTTTTATCTATATGTACAATTTCAACGAAATCATATATTTCAGTTGGTATCTGCACTAAAGTATCAAACATTTCCTCATATACTTCATCTTCAACTTCTTCACTTTCTATAATATCAAAGTAAGAAAAATATTTATTTATTCTGCTATTAATTGCATCATACTTAATAGGATTAATGCTTTTAAAATTGTTATAATCTGTTATCTTTCTAAACACTGGAATCTTACTTTCTTTATTCCAATTCTCCAGGAACAATACTTTACAAGTAAAATTTTTATTTTTTTCTGAATACTCCCTAATTAAATTAACTTTTGAATCAATTAAATCACTCAACTTATAAAGATTCAAATAAGTAAATATTTCTTTATTTTCTAAATAATCATTATTTAGAATCATGTTAATGCCCCCTATATAGTTATAATTTTGTATATAACTAAAAAACTGTAAACTTGTCCAGTCTTGTTTATATAATACCATACATTTCCCTCCAATGTAAATATATTTATTTTATATTTGAAATAATGTCCAATTTTAGAAAATTTATTCTTCTATCCTTTCCCTACATTATATTTAGTCAATAAAAAAAGAGAACCTTCCTTTAACAGATGATTCTCTTTTTGTAATACCCATCAAACGCTATCTGACGAAAAATACAAAATAATATAGAACAGCAATGCAGTATACAAATATATAGCTTTTATTAATTTTAAAAATAATCATCAACATTAGTTTCCAATTTTAGTACTTTATTCTCAACAATACCCTGTACCAAAAGTAACCATCTTCTATTGGTTCATTGCATATTTTACATTTCCATTCAGAGAAATCAGGGCGTTCAAATTCTTCTTCATCTTCTTCTAAAATTTCTTCAGGTGAGTGATACTTCTTTCTGTTTGGATCGAACATGCTTTTATCGGGTATTATTGAATTCATATCTGGCAAACTAAAATTTCCTATATTACTGAATAGGTCTTTAAATTTATCTTCCAATATTTTGCCCCCTTCAAGCTCATAAACATATATTGCTGTCTTCTATATTATTCAATAAGTTTTCTGATAAAAAGAAACGTTTTATAGAAGCATTAGACAATGTAATATGCGCTGCCTTCTTAGCTTATCTGGGATATAGTACTTTACCCATAATCAGTACAACCAGTATTCAAAAAACTGTCGGTATGCAAGTACCAAGAGCGGTGTATTATTATGCTATATTGATCGGCTGCATATTAATGGTCATATATCTGTTGATTTTGGCCTATTGCAAAGTAATGAATTATGAAGGAGGTCCAAGTTGATGATTGGTGTATTGTTTGTTACTTTAGCCGCAGCACTTCTAATGGGTATACCAGTAAGCTTTTCTATAGGTATAAGTACTACACTGGCACTGCTTTATGACGGTACCCTTCCGGCAGTTATTATTGCTCAAAAAATGGTAGACGGTCTCAACTCTTTCACTTTATTGGCGTTGCCCTTGTTTGTGCTCTCCGGAGCAATAATGGTGGTTATATTTTTGTTGGTCAGCAACCAGGCAAAGGGAGTAGCGGCGCTGATAATTATCAGAACTGTTGAACTGCTGATTGCACTATCTTTAAATACTCTGAAGAACTCTTTTATGGAAAGCTCTTTGTATATAGAAATTGCAAGGAAAAGTGCATAGACTGTAGCCACAGTAGCAGCTTCGGTAGGTGTTACAATACCGCTTATTACACCCCCTAAGATAAATATCGGCATTAAAAGAGGCAATATAGCATCTAAAACTATCTTGCGTTTTTCAGAAGCTGTCATATTATCATAATGCTCTGAATCCGCCGCTACCCAGTTATATTTTTTAACCAAAAATTTATTGAGATTATTAAGTAAAAATGCTGTCAACAGCCCCGGTATTATACCGGCCATAAACATATCGCTGATGGATACATTGGCAACCTGGGCATAAACAACGAAACCTATACTTGGAGGAATTACACCTCCTAAAGTACCGGCAGCACCTATTAATGGTGCCGCAAAGCCTTTGGGATATCC
>JBASLQ010000445.1:0-4778 GCA_049656425.1 Sedimentibacter sp. | reverse complement strand
CAAGCACAATTACTCAGCAGTTAGTTAAAAATTTATATCTTACAAACGAAAAATCATGGGAACGTAAAATTAAAGAAATTTATTTAGCAATTCAAGTGGAAAGAAAATTGTCAAAAGATCAAATTTTAGAAAATTATCTTAACACAATTCCTCTTGGTCAAAGCTCATACGGCGTTCAAACTGCAGCTCACACTTATTTTTCAAAAGATGTCAGCGAGCTTACATTGGCAGAAAGCGCATTACTTGCAGGTTCAGCAAAAAGTACTGTGTACTACGCTCCATTCAACAGATATAATCTTGAAGATATAAACGAAATTCCTGAAGAAGATATAGTTGGATATGTATATATCGGCTCTGTTCAATATGCATGTGTATATAATCAAAATGCAATTGAAAGGCAGCATGTAATTTTAGACAGAATGCTGGATCTTGAATTTATAAGTCAAGAAGAGCATGACGGTGCTATGGCAGAAGATATGCATGTTGCATTAAATCCGGGTCAGACGAAAATAGAAGGAATATCTTCAACACCAATGGATTACGTCAAAGAAAAAGTTATTGAAGATTTAATGACAACACAAAGTATGTCTTACGAGGAAGCAGAGAGCTACATATATAAGGGTGGATTGACAATAACAACAACAATAGATGTTGCAATGCAAAAGTCACTTGAAGATTCGTATGACAACTTTTCAACTTTGTTTTTAGGAGCAGCTCCAACAGGAGAAAAACCCGTTGCTCAAGACTGGAGATATTTCAAGTGGTCTAATGGGCAGGGAACCGGATCTCTTGACTCTGGTTTGAACATTTTAAACGAAAATGGTCAGCTCATTTATTATGCTAAAGACAATATAATGGATGAAAATAACAGTATTTATTTAAATGCAGATGAATACAGCTATGATGAAAGCGGAAACTTAATAATTAATTCAAAGAAATTTGATATATATGCTTCAACTATTGATATAGTAGATGCTTACACTGTTGATGACAAATCAAACTTTGTTTCTCATAGTATTGGCGCTCTTAATATAGGAAGCAATTATGAAGTTATTGAACAAAAAGGAACAAAAGGAAGTTTCAAAGTACTAAAAAGCTATTTAGATAAAAATCCTGAAATGTTTGTTATTGGAAGTGACAATGTATTAAGAATTCCAGCAGGATATTTCTTTTTCCAGGAAGAAGGCATTGTTCAACCACAATCAGCAACTGTAATTATGGATTATAGAACAGGAAAAATAAAAGCTATGATTGGCGGAAGAGATATTGAAGGAAGCAAGACATTCAATCGTGCAACAGCTGCAACAAGACAGCCAGGTTCAACAATTAAACCTTTATCCGTTTATCTTCCTGCCCTTGATCTCGGATATTCAGCAGCTTATATAATAGATGATTTACCAAAATACAATGAAAATGGCGACAGATGGCCTAAAAACTGGTATGAATATAAAGACATTAAATACTGGGGTAAAATTACCCTTCGTAAATCAATAGAACAGTCTATTAATACAAATGCAGTAACAATGCTTTCAACCATAGGAACAGATGCATCAGTTGATTCTCTTACAAAACTTGGATTGATAGATTCTCAAAATCCTGAAAATGATTCATTTGTATCACCTGCAGAAGATACTGCATATAACGATGTAAATTTAGCATCTCTTGCTTTAGGAGGATTAACAAAAGGATTCACTCCTTTGACAATGACAGCAGCTTATGGAGCTATTGCAAATGACGGTGTTTATATTGAACCAATTTCTTATACAAAAGTTGTAAACAGCAAAGGTGAAACTATTTTAGAAAACATTCCTGAAACTCATGTTGTTGTAAGCCCAGAGGTTGCTTCACTAATGAAAGATATTTTAAGAACTACTGTTAACCCCGGACTTTCTTACAGAGCTAAATTACCTGCTGAAATGGGTATTGAAGTAGCCGGTAAAACCGGAACAACACAAGCTAATGGAGACTTCTGGTTTGTGGGTTTTTCACAATACTATGTCGGCGGAATATGGGTTGGAAATGACAATGTGCAAATGAAGCTTTCAGGCGACAGCGGTGCAAATGCAAGACTTTGGAGTGCTATAATGACACCTATTCACCAAGGTTTAGCTCCTGCGAAATTTGAATTGAATTCGAATTTAATACCTGTTCAGGTATGCAGCCAGTCTGGAAAGTTGCCTTCTGACCTTTGTGCTCTTGACCAAAGAGGAAGTCAGATAATTACTGAATATTTTGTTCCCGGAACTCAGCCTACGGAAACATGTGATATACATGTTAAAGCTGAGGTATGCACAAGTTCTAATTTACTGAAATCTGCATATTGTCCCGGTGATTTAATTGAAGAGAGAGTATTTGTTTTAAGAGATCCTTTGTATGATCCTGAAGCTAAATCCGAAAATTATGAAGCTAAAAAACTTTATCAGCAAGTATTAGAAGACAGAGTCACTTTTACATTAGATGAGTTGCAGCAAATTTATTTAGGTCAAGTTACTTTTGACGATAATGGCCAAATAACACACGTTTTGGGAATAGCCGTTTCTGATTTGAATTCTACAGGTTTTTTGACTGCAGATTATCAATATCAAGTGCCAACTAAAACTTGCACTTACCACACAAAATGGCATTATGACCAGTGGTTAGACAATCAAAATCAGGATGAAGACAATAATCAAGACAACAATGAAAACGGAAACGATAATGGAAATGGAAATGGAAATGGAAATGAAAACGGAAATGGAAATGGAAATGGAAATGGTAACGGCGGCGCATTAGAAGATATAATTAATGATATCATCGAGAATACTCAAGATTCTGGTGAAGCTCCAATAGACAATATAATAGAATCAATTTCAAATTAAAATTAAAAGAGTTTAGGCTTCAATTTGACGCCTAAACTCTTTTTAATATTACCTTCATATTTATTACCTTAAAAAAGAATCTTTATATTATTTATTGCCTTTTGGATTAAAAATCACAGCAACTATGTAGCCAAATATCAGTGCTGCAGCTACCCCTGGCGCTGTTTTAATAACACCTCCGCTTAATGCACCCATAAAGCCTTTTGAAGCAGCTTCTTCAATGGCACCCTTTGCAAGAGTATTTCCAAAGCCCAAAAGAGGCACAGTAGCTCCTGAATAACCTATTTCAACTAATTTATCATATACACCGAAATATCCAAGAATTGTACCGGATACAACCAGCAAAACCAGCAAGTAAGCATTATTTTTTTTAAATGTATCAATGATAATTTGACCTATAATACAAATAATACCCCCTACCACAAAACTCATTACATAATTCATATTTATTCTCCTTTAATTTTCAATTCCAATACAATGAGCGATGCCGGGTATGCTTTCTCCCTGCAATGTTGCTGTTGGAGAGTGAAGTGCTCCTGTAGATGTAAATAAAAGCTTATTAATTTCTTTGTTTAATAACTTCTTGAATAAGAATGATCCAAATACAGTTGCTGAACAGCCGCAGCCGCTTCCTCCTGCATGCACGTCTTGTTTTTCTATATCGAAAATAATTGTACCGCAGTCGTCATATTTATTTTGTATGCTCATATTATCTTCATCAAACATTTTATTTACAATACCCTTGCCAACAGTTCCTAAATCTCCTGTAGTTATTAGATCATAATCCACGCCTGTATCCATCATATGTTGCTTTAATGAATCATATGCAGCCGGTGCCATGGCTGCTCCCATATTGTTAGCATCTTTGACGCCTAAATCAGTTATTTTCCCGAAAGTTACATTTTTAATTTTAGGTCCATACCCGCTCTTTGAAAGCCATACTGCCGCTGAGCCTGTTACAGTCCACTGCGCTGACATATGCCTTTGTCCTCCCATTTCAAGAGGCAGTCTGTATTGCCTTTCTGCACTGCAAAAATTACTTGAAGTAACGCAAATAATATTTTCAGCAAATCCTCCGTCAATAATTAATGAGCCTAAACCCATTGTCAAAGCCATGGTTGAGCATGCTCCGTACACTCCTATATATGGCAGCTGCAAATCCCTTGCTGCAAAGGAAGAAGATGTGATTTGGTTTAGCAAATCTCCTGAAATCAATAAATCAATATCACTTTTATCTAATTTATTTTGTTCCATCAATTTTTCTACTGCTGTTTTTTGATATTTCAATTCGCATTTTTCCCAGGTTTCTTCTCCCCACAAGTCATCATCAACAATCATATCAAACTTATCTTTCAGCGGACCTTCTCCTTCTTTTGCTCCAACTATTGTATATGCATCTCTGATAAATACATTATCTTTAATTTTAAATGTTTGTTTGCCAATTTTTTTCAACTTAATACCATCCTTCTTATTAAAACTCTGTCTGTAATTATACTTATTTAAAAACAAGACTTAACAATCCAACTATAAAAGAAGTTAAATATCCAAAAACCAATACAGGGCCTGCTAATTTAAATATATTTGCAGCAGTTCCTAAAATATATCCTTCTCTCTTAAATTCAAGAGCAGGAGAAACTACAGAATTGGCAAAGCCCGTTATTGGCACTACTGTTCCTGCTCCTCCGTATTTTCCCAATTTGTCATACCATCCAAGTCCGGTAAGTATTGCGCTCAGTGCTACTAAAACTACAGAAGCCATTGTTCCCGCATCTTCTTCACTTACGCTGAAACCGGATATAAACATATTTTTAATTATTTCACCTAAAAGGCAAATTGCACCTCCAAAAATAAATGCATAGAAACAATTTTTCAACATTTTATTTTTTGGTGTAAATTCATCTACAACCTGTTTGTAGTTAT
>JBASLQ010000444.1:0-4238 GCA_049656425.1 Sedimentibacter sp. | reverse complement strand
ATAACATGCGACAGCGCAATTATGGTAAGTTATCCGGTACAAATAAATGCAATTGAAATAGAATTCAATAAGTAGAGATAGTTGGCATAGGAGGACAATATGAATATTTTAGTATGCGATGATGATGTAGAAATTGTAGAAGCAATAGAAGTTTATTTAAAAAATGAAGGATATAATATATTAAAATGTTATTCAGGTCTTCAGGCTATAGAAACTGTAGAAAAAAATGATGTACATTTAGTAATAATGGATATAATGATGCCTGGAATGGATGGCATAAAAGCTACAACAAAAATAAGAGAAATAAAAAATATACCTGTTATAATGGTTACGGCAAAATCAGAAGAATCAGACATAGTTCTTGGACTTAATATGGGAGCGGACGATTATATTTCGAAGCCGTTTAATCCATTGGAACTTACTGCAAGAGTCAAATCACAGCTCAGGCGATATACAACTTTGGGAGGAGCTCTGGAGAATGACAAAAAAGACTATTATAAAACCGGTAATTTGTTAATAGATGATGAAAGAAAAGAAATAACTGTGGATGGAGAAATTGTCAAATTGACTCCTGTTGAATATAAAATACTTTTATTTCTCACAAAAAACAAAGGTAGAGTTTATTCAATTGATGATATTTATGAAAGTGTATGGAATGAACCCTCTTTCAATCCTGAAAACACAGTTGCAGTACACATTAGAAGAATAAGGGAAAAAATTGAAATAGACCCGAAAAATCCAAGATACTTAAAGGTGGTGTGGGGTGTTGGTTACAAAGTGGAAGACATATAGCAGAAAAAAAATTACAAAGACATCAGCCTTTATATTGTTTATTATATGCCTGTTAATCGGAGTATCTTCTGCATTGAATATATTTTTGAATGTGCAGGATTATGAAAGCATCACAGTAAAAAGCTATATGAAAAGCAATACATTAAGCAATGAACTTCGATATGCTGCAAACCGCTTAGAGCATGTTTTGAGAGTTTATAAAAATGAAGAATATATAAGAGCAGGCAATACTGTAAATAATATTAACATAGAAGACAGTTGGCAGCTTACGAATTTGTACAACAATTATCTTGCTGAAAAAGGTTATGAAGATAGTGCAGAATCAAAGCAACTTTTCATGGAAGAGAAAAGTCAGGAAGTAAAAGATATAAAAGAAATTATCAAAAAATCCGATTTATCAAATTATGAGCAGATAATTAATGATCTTAATAATCCGGAAGGATTGATTTACTATGCCACTGACGGAAGTTATGTCTGTACAAACACAGAAAATGAAGACAGAAATTTTTATTTCATTAGAAATGCATATATTCTGATTGATAAAAAAGGAGTAATTGTAGAACCTGAAAATGGATACAGCACCTATTCATCATCTTTGATTGATACATTTGAAGCTATAGAAGATGGAGACAAAGAAACTGCAATTTATGCAGCAATAACTGATGAAGGACTTGCACTGAGAGTTGACAAGTGGATTTCAGACAGACATATTTTAATTACTAATTCAGTGATTATAGCATTTTGTTTAATAATAAGTGCAGCATGTTTTATATATCTTTTGTATGTTACAGGCAAAATAACAGGCGACGAAGAAATACATATGGTTCGATTTGACAAAGTGTATTCTGATATAAGCATGGCAGTGGTAATTGGAATAGTCGCACTGGCAATACTGGAATTTTACAATATATTGAATGTAAGATATACAAGCGAAAATTTAATGAAGCTGGCAATGCTTTCTTCAGCAGCAGCATTGTTTTCAATATTTTTGATGATTTTTCTTTCACTGGCAAGACATATTAAAAATGGAACACTAATAAAGCATTCTCTCATTTATATAATTCTATCAAAGACCATAAGTGCACTAATAAGAATTGTCAATGGCGGTCCACTTATGCTTAAATCCGTAGCAGGCATAATAGCTCTGATTGCAGTATCTATGTATTGCGCTGAAAATCCAATTTTAACAATACCTCTGGCTATTGTCGCAGTTTATTTTGTTTACTTAAAAGTGAAAGCCTTCAAAACAATACAAGAAGGACTTTTTGTAGCAAAAAAAGGAGAGTATGATTTTAAAATACAGGTAAGAGGCAATGGCGAGTTTAAACAGCTTTCAGAAGACATTAACACCATAACAAGCGGATTGAAGTTTGCAGTTCAAAATGAAGTTAAAAGTGAAAAACTAAAATCAGAGCTTATAACAAATGTATCCCATGACATTAAAACACCTCTTACTTCAATAATATCATATGTGGATTTGTTAAAAAGAGAAGGACTTCAGTCCCCAAACGCACCAAAATATCTGGATGTGCTTGACAGAAAATCCAGAAGACTTAAAACACTTACGGAAGATTTATTTGAAGCTGCAAAAGCAACAAGTGGAAGCATTGAACCCAATCTTGAGAAGGTTCATGTGAATGCACTTGTTTCACAAATTTTAGGGGAGCTGGATGAGAAAATAATAGAATCAAAATTAATATTTAAAGTAACGGCAGCAAAAGAAAAAACATATGCAATAGCAGATGGACGGCTTCTTTCCAGAGTAATGGAAAACCTCATTTCAAATATTTTCAAGTATGCGCAAAATGAATCAAGAGTTTATATAGATATTTATGAAACAGAAAAAGAAGTGTTTGTATGTTTTAAAAATGTTTCTGCATATGAACTTAACATCCCTGTAGATGAGCTTATGGAAAGGTTCAAACGTGGAGATGAATCAAGAAGTTCAGAAGGAAGCGGCTTAGGATTGGCTATTGCCAGAAGTCTCATGGAAATACAAAATGGAATATTGGAACTGAGCATTGACGGTGATTTGTTTAAAGCAGAAATAAGGCTGCCACGAATTTAATAAAAAATTATAATTTTATGAATAAAAAAATCATTTAAGACAATAATATAAGAAAAGAAAAAGCGTCTATCTTTTAAATATAACGTCCCCCTTTATTTTAATCATACGTTTTTTCTTTTTTTTTATTTTTTGAGTAAAAAATAGCGGAAATATTGAAATGAAGGCATTAAGGTGTTTTTGAGTTTATAATAAAGGGGAAATACCCAAAAAGGAGACTTTATTATAGAAAATGAGCCGAATAAGTATGTTGTAATAGCTAAAATGTCAAACAATGGGACATGCTTTATTTTTAGTAATAACGAAAGATATTTAGAAATAATTAATTGTTATTATTAATATAATACTTAAAGGAGCTCCTTTATTTCTAATACCCTTAATAAAAATTGCTATTTAGAATATCACTTTTCCCCACAAAAAATTATAAGAGAGATTGTAATTGAAAATTGTAGAATAATGTCAAATGATATGATATAATGAAAAAGCTATAAGTAATTAATGTGAGGAATAATGATGGCAATAGAGGGTAAATTATTAAAGTATTTAAGTTGTGATACATGGTATCATGCAACAACATTAGATAAATGGAATAGTATATGTGAAAAAGGTGTTTTGGCAGAATATAATAAAGAAACATCGGATGATTTAGATTTTGGATATGGTTTTTATCTTACAAACTCTAAAGAGAAATCAGAAAATTATATAAAAAGATATATAGAAGCCGGATTATTGGGAGATAACCAACCAATAATAATAGGATTTGAATTTTGCCCACTATGTTACTTTAATGAAGATACAGATTTTAATGCAAAGATATTAAATGCATATGATGACGAATTTGCATTATTTGTATTTAAAAATAGAACTGAAAATATAAATGGCTCAAATCAACATAAATATGATATTATTTTTGGTGTAATGAGTGATAGCCAACCAATTACTATAATAACAAAATATAAAATGGGTATAATAACTGAAAAGGAAGCAGTTGGACAGTTAAAAAAACCGACAAGCATGAAACAATTATCATTGCATAATCAGGAATTATGTGATATACTCAAAATGAAAGAAGCATATATATTAGATATTGATATAGAAGAAAGAAAGGAGTTGGATATAAATGAATATGGTAATGGATAGAAAGTTTATAGAGTTTGCAACACAAGAAGTAAGAAACAATATAAGAAAATTTTCAAAGACAGAATTAAACCATAATGAAGTAGATATGTTAGCAAAAGAAATAGTTTCAAAAATTGATTGGAATAATCCGGCTCTTATGCATAAAGGATTTGGAAGATTAACTAGAAATTATTTAGAGCAAGTAGAACAAGTACAGATAAGATTTTAAATTAAATATATATATTAGATTACTGATATAGTG
>JBASLQ010000443.1:0-9835 GCA_049656425.1 Sedimentibacter sp. | reverse complement strand
TTATATACAGCAACACATATAATATCTAAAAACATGTGAAATCTATAAATACATCTGTAATACTACTAAAGTATAATATATGAATTAAAATTTGTCAATATTTTTTTAAGCAATTCTGTGCAATTCAGGGGACGGACCTTTGAGTTAAAAAACAAAACTCAAAGGTCCGTCCCCTGAATTCTAAAAAACAAAACTCAAAGGTCCGTCCCCTGAATTCCTGAATTCTACTTATTTTCTTTTCTTTCCAAATATTCATCATATGTCATTGCCATATCAACCATGCCATTATCAGTAAGTTCTATAACTCTGTTTGCAACAGTTTGAATAAACTGATGGTCGTGTGAAGCAAATAACACTATTTCTTTATAATCCATTAAGCCATTGTTTAATGCGGTGATAGATTCAATATCTAAATGGTTTGTAGGTTGGTCAAGAATTAATACATTAGAGCCTGAAAGCATCATTCTTGAAAGCATGCATCTTACTCTTTCTCCACCTGACAATACATTTGCAGGTTTTAAAGCATCATCTCCTGAAAACAACATTCTGCCTAAGAATCCTCTAATGAAGCTTTCAGACTGATCTTCAGAATACTGCCTCATCCAGTCAACAAGATTCAAGTTAAGCCCATCAAAAAATTGTGAGTTATCTTTTGGAAAGTATGATTGTGTTATTGTTTGTCCCCATCTGATTGTTCCTGTATCAGGTTCCATTTCGCCTGTTAATATTTTAAATAATGTTGTTTGAGCATGCTCATTTTCCCCGACAAAAGCTATTTTGTCGTCCCTGTTTACTCTGAATGAAATATCCTTTAATATGTCAATACCGTCAAATGACTTTGAAACACCTTCAATAGTAAGTATTTCATTGCCTACTTCTCTGTCAGGAGTAAACTTTACAAATGGGTATCTTCTTGAAGATGAAGGCATATCATCCATTTCTAACTTATCAAGAAGCTTTCTTCTTGATGTTGCTTGCTTAGATTTTGATTTATTGGCAGAAAATCTTTGAATGAAGCTTTGCAAATCCTTTATTTTATCTTCCTTTTTTCTGTTTTGATCTCTCATCAACTGTTGCATCAATTGGCTTGATTCATACCAAAAGTCATAATTTCCAACATACATTCTGATTTTTTTGAAATCAATATCTACAATATGAGTACATACTGTATTTAAGAAATGTCTATCATGGGATACAACTATTACTAATCCTTCAAAGTTAAGCATAAAGTCTTCTAACCAGTTTATGGATTCAATATCCAAGTTGTTTGTAGGTTCATCCAGCAGTATTATTCCCGGACGTCCAAACAAAGCTTGTGCCAGCATAACTTTTACTTTGTCACCGCCGTTTAAATCCCTCATATATGAATAATGAAGTTCACTGACAACTCCAAGTCCCTGAAGAATTTGTGCAATTTCTGTCTCAGCATCCCAACCGTTCATTTCAGAAAATTCACCTTCTAATATAGACGCTTTAACTCCGTCTTCATCAGTAAAATCTTCTTTTGCATAAAGTGCTTCTTTTTCTTTCATAATTTGGTATAATCTTTCATTTCCCATCATTACAGTTTCCATTACTGAAAATTCATCATACATGAAGTGGTCCTGTTTTAAAACAGACATTCTTACATTATTCGGTATTGCTATTTCTCCTGTTGTATAATCAATTTCTCCTGATAATATTTTCAAGAAAGTTGATTTTCCTGCGCCGTTTGCTCCAATAACCCCATAGCAGTTACCAGGCACAAATTTTAAATTTACATCATTAAAAAGCTTGCTCCCGCCAAATTGGAGGCTTAAGTTTGTTACTGTTATCATTTAATCATCCTTAAATATATTATTTTTTTATATTTTATGCAATATTTTAACCTTAAAAAGAATATCATATTAAATTAAATATTGCAAGAAAAAAAGGAGCCTATGGAAATATTGTTTCCCAGCGCTCCTATCTCTTAGTTTTTCTTGTTTAGGAAATTCGGAATAGTAAAGTCAAATGGATTATTTTCCCGACTTGCTGATTTATCTTCTTTGCCAGTTTTTACACTTTCAGTTTTTATGCTTTTAACTGATTCAGCTTCTTTGCTTTCACCAAAACCAGTTGCAATAACTGTAATTTTGATTATATCTCCAACAGATTCATCAATATTTGCTCCAAAAATGATATTAGCTTCCGGATCAGCTGCTTCTTCAATAAGTTTTGCAGCTTCATTAACTTCATGAATGCCCATGCTTGTACCACCGGTAATATTTAAAAGAACACCTCTTGCACCATTAATAGATGTTTCTAGCAATGGACTTTGAATAGCTTGTTTAACAGCATTCAATGCTCTGTTTTCACCAGTAGCCTGTCCGATTCCCATATGTGCAAGTCCTTGACCTGACATAATAGTTTCCACATCTGCAAAATCCAAATTCATTATAGCCGGAATAGCTATTAAATCGGAAATGCCTTGTATACCTTGTCTAAGTACATCGTCTGCAAGAGTAAAAGCTTCAAGCATAGTTGTTTTTTTATCGGATATTTCCAGAAGTTTATCATTTGGTATAACTACAAGAGTATCTATATTTTCTTTTAATTTTTTAAGTCCTAATTCAGCATTTTTCATTCTATTTTTGCCTTCAAATATAAAAGGCTTTGTTACTACAGCTACAGTAAGAATTCCTTGTTCCTTTGCAATACTTGCTATATAAGGTGCTGCACCCGTACCTGTACCTCCGCCCATTCCTGCAGTTATAAATACCATATCTGCGCCTTCAACTAATTCAGCAATGTCTGCTTTGTTCTCCTCAGCTGCTTTTTCACCTATTTCTGGTTTAGAACCTGCACCTAATCCATTGGTGAGTTTTTCGCCGATTTGGAATTTAATTTCTGCTTTTGATGAATATAATGCCTGTTTGTCCGTATTTATACTTATAAATGTAACGCCTCTGACGCCGGCTTCAATCATTCTGTTAACAGCATTGTTTCCGCCGCCTCCAACGCCAATTACTTTAATATTTGCAAGTCTTTCTGATGGTTCCTCAAATTGAAACATATATTGACCTCCTAAACGAGAGAAAATTTTTCTTTTTTCATTATAAGACGTATTATATCATAAATTATTAAATTTTCATACATATTTTTAAATAGTTTACTTTTTTTTATTATATTTTTCAAGCAAATAATTTATCATAATTTTTAAATTTTTATAAATATTATTTCCGAAAGCAAAAATAGCTGCCAAATAAATAGGCAACCCCAGCTGTTCCCCAATGTAACCTAAAAACAAAGCAAATGCCAAGTCACCTGTTAAAAACAATAAGCTTTTTACAGGAGTCAATTCACCATTTAAATTTTCAGACAACATGTTAAAAATAGAATTTAGTATAGCCAATACTGTAAGAGAAATATAAACAGCATATTCAGGACTGTACACTAAATCTAAATTCAACCCAGCTATTACACCAAGCACTAAGCCTGCAGCAACATATATCATTTAATTCAACCCCTTATCTTTCTGCGCTTTGCGCATGTTTAACTTGAAAATCTGTTTCTTTGAATTTTGGGATTGAAAGATTATAGCTCATTATCACTGCAACTTCCATCCCATATTTGTTTTTTAAGTCATAGGCATAAGTGCCTTCTTCAGTAACTACGTTGTATAATGCTTCCCGGTCACCCACAGCTCTTATAATAAAGGGAGCAGGAACCGCTTCTCCATTTATTTTCAACACTGGACCAGCGCACACAACCTCTGATTTATTTACAATTCTTTTGCCATTTACATCAATAGCTTCAGCTCCGGCACTTTTTAAATCATTTAACAGTACTGTAATGTCAACATCATGCACAATTTTATCCATAATATCCAGATTTTCATCTTCACTTGTGCTGTCTGAAACTCTAAGCATTATTCCAGGACCTCTAACGTCAGTGAAACCATTATAAAATTTCAATTCTTCAATTTGAAAATTAATATCTATTATTTCATCAAAAAAATCATCATCTTCATAATAACTGATTCGTTTTTCTTCATTCATAACCTCAGTTTTAAGACTGTCAACTACATTACGCATATCTTCAATATTTTCTTCATACTTATTTAAATTTTTTAACAAATATATAGAATTTTCATCGATACTTGCATCTACTCCATTTATAACTGCAGCAGAAACGATAAAAACCAATACAAATATCAAAATATTCAAGGGCTTGATCTTTATGTCAATCTCCTCCAATCTTTACGATTCTTCATCAATGGTTATAGGAACTGCATATTTAAATTCTTTTTCACCATCATATCTGTTTATAAAAACCTCTACAGAGTTTTCAGTTTCTATAGTATAACCTATTTGACTGAGCTGAGACACTATGCCTCCTACAAAATTCAAAGAAGCATCTATCGTTCTTGAATTTCCTATTGTTTTTATTTCTAAAGGAAGCACCATTGCTACACCATTTACATTAATGTGATCTAATACTGGAACTATTTCTGTATAGTTTGTATATCTCTGACCATTAATTGATATGGCTTCTACGCCGGCATTGTTCAAATAACTGATGAGCGCTAAAATATACTGATGGCTTGATGCAAGGCTTACATAGGAATTAGGCTGAGAATCAATAGTAATTATTGTGCCTGGTCCTTTAACATCATAATACCCTGACAAAATTTGCTGTTTTTGCAGCTCTTCTGTCAGCCTTTTCAGTTCTGCTTCTTTTGCACTGTATATTTTTTCATTTTCAACGGCTGTTTGCTTAAGAGCATCCAATTCTTCCCTAAGCTCTGTTTTTTCAAGGGTAAGCTCTGCAAGTTCATTATTTAACTGGCTTGCTTTGTCTTGTGGGGTTTTGTTTCCTAAAATATCATTTGTTGTTTGAACTTGAGTCATGCAAATAATCCCCAATATCACACTTATAGCAAACAGCATTCCCTTTTGCCACATTTTATTCATTGTATTCCTCCATTTTATAGTCCTCTATGTATACAGGACTATCCCCCTTTGTAAAATCTATTAACCCGCTAGATACAGTTAAATTGTTATTCAGTCTTTCATTTATTATTTTCATAGCAAAAACAATTTGATATTTAATATCTTCGTCAAGTTCTATTTTTATCATTGTACCATATTCAGTTGCAAGCAAAATACTGTTATTTTTATCCACTGTCATGCTTTTTATTGTTTCGTTTCCAAATTCGCTGCTAATATATTCAATAGCATCAAATACGCTGTTAATATTATCAATACCGCCAAATTGTACGCTATCTCCTATATTGTATATCACTTCCGTCAAACTTTCAATAGATAATAATTCATTTTTTTCTGTACTAGTTCTAAGTACAATTCCGTATTTATCAGTTACTATGCATTCATTGTTGTATAATATTTGATACTTCTCTTCTCTTTCTTTGATTTCTATATATATTTTATTTGGAAGTTCATAAACAACTCTTGCACTCTCAATATAAACTTCATTTTCAATATTTTCTTTTGCTTTAGCCCTGTCCGTTTCAAAAATCTTGCTGCCAATATTAATTTTTGACTGCTGCAGAACGTACTCTTCATTATATGTCACATTGCCTGAAACATCAACTTGTACCAAATCAAAATATGGAGTTTCAAAATATACGTAATAAAGGCAAAAAACAACAACTACAGCAGCTGTAAAAAAAGCTGCTGCACTTATAAATAGCTTTCTGAACTTTTTTTTCTTATTCTTTTTCTTTCGTTTCTTGTTGTTTTTTCCTTCTGGCATTGTTTTACCTGTCTTCAACTATAATTTATAATTCAAAACGGAACGACACGGGGGTCGTTCCCTACATTTTGTTATTTAGTTTTTTTGTTTAATCGTTTATTTGTGTTATTATAACACCTAAATTCTGAAGTTTATTTATAAACTTTTCATATCCCCTATTTATGTGGCAAATATTATTTATTTTAGTTGTTCCTTCCGCTCCTAAAGCTGCAATTACCAAAGCTGCACCGCCACGCAAATCTTTTGCTTCCACTTCCGCACTGTACAGTCTGCCAACGCCTTCTACTACAGCAACTCTGCCAATTGTTGTTATGTTAGCACCCATTTTTTGAAGTTCCGGAACATGTTTATATCGACTGTCAAAGACTGTTTCTTCTATTATTGTTATTCCATCTGCAGTAGCCATACTTGCCATGAATTGTGCCTGCATATCTGTTGGAAATCCCGGATATGGCTGTGTTGTAATTTTTTCTATAGCATTTATTCTGCCACTGTTGGAAATAACAATAGTTCCATGTGTTTCCCTTATTTCACATCCGGCATCTTCATATATTGAGGTAATTGACTTGAAATGAGATTTTTCTATGTTTCTTATGTAAATTTTGCTCTTCATCGATGCTGCTGCACTCAAATAAGTTCCTGCCTCAATGCGGTCGGATATAATCTTGTATTCTACAGTATCTGTATTTTGTATTTCTTTACCTTCTATTACAATTGAACCAGTTCCTGCACCATTTATACTGTAGCCGCATGCATTCAAAAAATTCTGCAAGTCAACTATTTCCGGTTCTTTCGCAGGGTTATATATAACTGTCTTACCTGGTATACCAACAGCAAACAACATAATATTTTCAGTTGCTCCAACACTTGGATAGTCAAGTTGAATTTCACAACCAGCCGGTTCTGTTACAGAACCAACTAAAAGCCCATTTTTTTCAAGTATTTCAACGCCTAATTTTCTTAATCCTTTTAAATGCAAATCAATTGGCCTAAGACCAATTTCACATCCTCCCGGATATGCTATTTCAACATTTCCTGTTCTAAGAAGCACTGCACCCATCAATATAATAGATGACCTGATTTTCTTTACTAATCTTTCCGGTACTGAAGAAGTGTTAAGTCCTCTTGTGTCAATTAATGCAACACCATTGTCATATTGAACCGAACATCCCATACTTTCCAGAATTTTTAACATATCTTTAACATCTTCAATATCTGGTATGTTTTCAAGAAGATATTCTCTTCCGCTAATAACTGTACTAGCTAATATAGGAAGAGCAGCATTTTTAGATCCACCAATATCCACTATTCCCTCTAAGTTGTTTCTTCCTTCAATTATAAAGCTTCCCATCTTTATCCCTCCGCAACAAGAATAACATATTATATGTTATGCATAGTTTTTTTACTTGTTACTTTTGGATTTCAAGTTAATAAGTTTTACCATAACTTCATATATTTTATTTTCAACATCCGCATTTCCCATTCTTTTCGAATTTAAGGACATCGCTTTAAGCACATTTTTATTGTCGATTATTTCTTCTATTGCTTTTATAAGTTCACTGCCGCTTAAGTCTTTTTCAAGAATAACTTTGGCAGCACCTTCCCTTTCTAAAGCACGTGCATTGTATTCCTGGTGATTTTCAGCAGTATATTTTTTAGGTATGAGTACAGACGGTACGCCAATTGCAGTGATTTCAGCAATTGTAATAGCTCCGGCACTTCCGATTACAATATCTGATGCTGATAATGCAGTTGCTGCATCATACATATAATTTTTTACTTCTATGTTTTTTTCAACATTCACTTCGCTGTTAAGTTGTTCCATAAAGCTATCATACAGTTTTTTTCCTGTTACATGAAGAATTTTAATGCCGTTTTTTCCGTTGAATTTTTTTATCACATCTATTATTGCTTCATTTAAGCTTATTTGTCCGCCGCTTCCTCCAAATGAGTATATATATATATCATCAGAATTTATATTTAATTTAGCTCTTGATTTTTTTCTGTCAGATGTAAGTATATCTTTTCTCACAGGATTTCCAACTAACACTAATTTGTTTCTTGATTGCTCTGGAAAATACTTTTCTGCTTCACTAAAACTTATGCCAATTACATCAACAACTTTAGAAAGCAATTTATTGGTTATTCCGGGAAAAACATTTTGTTCGTGAATCATCGTTGGTATTTTTTTCATATGTGCAGCAAAAACAACAGGACCACAAACATATCCTCCGGTTCCAAAAACTATATCAGGCTTAAAATCTTTTATTATTTTAGACGCTTCCAAAACACCTTTTGCTGATGCTAACAAAGTTTTAATATTTTGAATGCTTATTTTCCTTATTAAATATTTCGCAGTTACATATTTAAAATCGAAACCTTCTTTAGGAACAAGGTCGCTTTCCAATCCGTTTTTTGTTCCCACATACAATATTTCATTAGATGAATCTTGAAGCCTTACTTTTTGAGCAATGGCTAAAGCCGGATTAATATGTCCTGCAGTTCCGCCGCCGGTTATAAGTACTCTCATTTAATAATCACGTTCCTTATTATAAATTAATTTCTGTAAGTATTAGAATACTTAGATATATTTAACAAAATTCCCATGGAGCATAATAAAAACATCAAGGATGATCCGCCCGCACTTATAAAAGGCAGCGCTCTTCCTGTAGGAGGCATTGATGATGTTGCTACAGCAATATGTATTATAAACTGAACAAGCACTATTGTAGTAAGTCCAAGAGCAGCCTGACTACCAAAGAAATCTTCAGTATTCATTGAAATTCTTAAGCCTCTCCATGCAAATACCACAAAGCCCAACATTACAAATACGCATCCTATAAAACCTAATTCTTCTCCAATTATTGAAAAAATAAAATCATTATATGCTTCCGGGAGATAAAAAAACTTTTGTCTGCTTTTTCCAATTCCCATTCCAAATAATCCACCCGTTCCAAGAGCATACAATGACTGAATTATCTGCCATCCTTCATCTTGTTTATATTTAAAAGGATCAAAAAACACTATTATTCTTGTAATTCTATAAGGCTGCATTGCAATCATTACAACAACTCCAAGAACAGCTACAAGTACAAGTAATACTAAATGACTCATTTTAGCTCCTGCGCAGAAAAACATAACCATGAGTGTTCCCCCAAGTATAATTGCTGTGCTTAAATCATCCTGCAATGCAATTAAGCCGCAGAACACACCAATAAATAACATAGAAGGTATAAAACCTTTTGTAAAAGAATTCATGTTTTTTCGGTTTCTATCGAAATAATTAGCCATGTATAAAACTCCGCCTATTTTTATTATTTCTGAAGGCTGTAATGATATACCACCGATGTTTATCCATCTCTGTGCACCATTAGAAGCTATTCCCAGAACTACTGTCAAAAGAGCGAATCCAACACATGCAATCAATATAACCTTACTGAATTTTGCATATATTTTGTACGGAATGTTTGCAAATAAAATCATGCCACCAAGCCCAATAACTGCTGCCATCACTTGCTTTTTTAGAAAATAAAACGGATCTCCGTCAAATTTATAATAGCCGTCAGGGTAACTGGAGCTATAAACCATCAAGAAACCAAAGAGCACCAATACTACAATTATAAAAACTAATACCCAGTCAACAGTTTTTTTACTCGCTTTGTGTACTGATTCCTCCATAATAATTTACCCTTTCCTTAAAATCTCTTCCTCTAACCTCATAGTTAGGGTACATTCCCCAGCTGGCGCATGCAGGAGAAAGAACAACATTATCTCCTTCAGTGCTTAATTCAAAGCATTTTTTCACTGCTTCATTCATATTTTCAACTCTGAATATATTAGTAAATCCGTATTTTCGTGCGCAAACATCTATATCATCTGCAGTCTGCCCTAAAAGAACCAAAGCTTTTACTTTATTGTCAAATGCTTTTATAAATTCATCATACAACGATTTTTTATCATAGCCGCCTGCAATTAGAATAATCGGCTTTTCAATTCCTTGAACAGCTTTTATTGATGCGTCGGGGTTTGTTCCTTTTGAATCATTGTAAAATTTAACGCCTTTATAGTCGCCGCAAAATTCGAGTCTGTGCTCTACGCC